>JBOGWD010000040.1:0-16032 GCA_050693275.1 Actinomycetota bacterium
TGCCGCGGAAATGTGGTCCCGGGAGGCTTGGCCGTCTGTGGTTCCCGTTCCAATGCCGTCCGCACCAACCATCCAGCACTTCGAGTTTATGGCCATAGTTCGAGGCTCCTGCTGGCCGTCTCTGGCCACAACGGACGCTATAGGCTCGTCGGAGGAACAAGCCTTCAAGGAAACCCCGCCCCGTGAGGCCGCCGATCGGAATAAATGCACCCTTCAGGCGCACACCTCGAATAACGTCAGTGACCCCGGCTCCACAGTCGGTGGTGATTTGCCCTGACACGCATGCGCCTGGATCACCCAGCGTCCCCGCGAGGGGGGCTCGCTGCTACCCTCTGCGGTGATGGCGGAGCGACCGCTCGAAACCTTCATCACCTTGATTCTCGAGGACGCGGATGCCGGGCTCGCGCAGGCGCACCGAGAGCTGTATCCCGAGCGGATACCCGAGCACATCCCGCTCTCGCTGACGCTGCTCTACCCGTGGATTCCGGCCCAGTCAGTGACCGAGGCGGACCTGGAGCGGGTGCGTGCCTTCTTCGCGGGTCGCCCCCTGCTCGAGTTCGAGCTCACTCGTCTGGCCGAATTCCCGGGCAAGGTCGTCTACGCCGTGCCGGAACCCGACGAAAAGCTGCGCGCGACTATGCGGGCGCTCTGGGCGTTGTATCCGGAGTATCCGCCGTACGGCGAGCCCGGCGGGGACCCACCGCCGCATTGCACCCTCGGCCGGCTGGAGGGGGATCACGCGATCACGTTCGAGCAGGCCGCCGCGCGCGTTGAGCCCATAATCCCGGTGTCTTGCGTATGGGGGCGGCATCGCTGATGGAGGAGTACGAGATCGACCGGTGTCGCATTCGCGAAACCTTTCCGTTCGGCCGTTGATGGAGGGCGGTGGCAGCCGACGCGGGCTATCGGTGCTCGACGCAACCGGACTGTTGAGCTGGTGGCGCAGCGTCGGTCAAGAAGCGCCGAGCCCCGAGCGTGACGGGCGTAGAGCTCGCGGCAGAGTCCCCGCAGGGGGCGACTGGTAAGGGGAGAGGTTTGACATGACTGGCGCTGGAGGGAGGGCGCGAGATGTGCCGTCGGCGGTGACAGACGATCTCGCCGCCGAGCGTTTGCTCGGTGAGAGCTTGCCGGCCCTCACGCTTGAATCGACGGCCGGAGGGGTCGACCTTGCGGAGCTGGCCGCCGATCTCCTCGTCCTTTTCGTCTACCCGCACGCCACCGGGCTCCCCGATGCCCCGATTCCCGGATGGGACCTAATCCCCGGCGCCCGTGGCTGCACAGCAGAGGCGTGCGGCTTCCGCGACTACCACGACGGGCTACGCGATCTCGGAGCGACGCTCGCCGGGTTGAGCGTACAGACGGTCGTCGAGCAGCGAGCCTTCGCCGCCCGTGTGGGGCTCCACTATCCGCTGATCTCGGACCCCGCGCGGCAGCTGGCGGCGTCGCTTGGCCTGCCGACTTTCAGCGCGGGGGGCCGGACTTTCTATAGGCGGCTGACCTTGATCAGCAGAGGGCGGCGCATCGTCAAGGTCTTTTCCCCGGTGCTAGAGCCGGAGCGACATGCCGCTGACGTCACCGCTTGGCTTGACAGCGACTCCGGCGAATGAGGAGTCGGCGCTCGGCGCCAATTTGCCAGGGTCGATTGATCGCTTCCTCGACCTGCTGCGACCTTCTCCTATGCCATGGGGAGGTGGCGTGGAAAGCGCTTCATGAACAAGTGCCGGGCTGAGGCGGGCTCGAAGGCGCCACTCCAAACCTTGCAGCCGCCGGTCGGAAGATCACTAGCTTCGGCTTCGCTCCTCCAACGCCGCCCAGCCCACCCACCAGCTCGGCTGAACATGTAAGCCTGGCGATCGATGCGCTGCCGGAGAAGGGCTGGCCTTGAGATGAGGGACCTAGGAATCACCTCTCCCGCCGTCGCCGGGCGCCCACGGAAGGTTCGTCGTCAGATAGCGGCACTCCGGCTCGGCGGAGGGCCTGCTCGAGGAAGGCGATGGCCTGGAGGGCCGCCTCCTCGGTGACGGGGCGTTCGAGCTCCGGTTCACGCCGGTAGGCCTTCCGGTAGGCGTTCTTCAGGCGATGCAGCCTGTGCCGGTACGCCTTCGGAACACGGTTATCCGGCCTTGCCATCGCTCCGCCATTCTGACCGATGCGGCTGCGCTCCCGTCGCCTCCGCCGTCGCCGGGCCCCGGCCCCGGAGGCCGGGATCGGAGCTTGCCCGCCGGTCTCGGTTCAGCAAGAATCAGGACGACAATCGCATAAGCGCTCCGTGGTGGCCGTCCCGGCGGGAAGGCATCCCGTGCGGGCGGTGAAAAGTGAAGCCGGTGAGAGTCCGGCACGGTCGCGGCACTGTGACCGGGGAGCGAACCCGAGAGATGCCACTGGGACCGTGGGTCCTGGGAAGGCTCGGGGGAGCAGCGATCCGGGAGTCAGGAGACCTACCTCGGGGCTGAGGGAGCCGTTCCTCGCTCGAAGGCGGCGGGCTCGTGCAGCCTCCGGCCGAGGGCCGGGGGCTTTGTTTATTTCGCAGCCTCCGCGGGGGACGGCCCAGTGGCCGCGCGTTCGGCCGGAGAGGAGGAACAGATGCCACGAGCCGTCCCCTCGCGAGATCTCCTCGCGCCCGGGCTCCTGGTCATTGCGCTCATCGCCGCCGCATGCGGCAGGCAGGCACCTCCACCTCGAGGGGAGCAAGGCCCGGTCACCGGGGAGGCGGCCTTCCCGGTCACGGTCACCGCCGCCAATGGGGAGGTCACGATCGAGGCCCGTCCGGAGCGGATCGTCTCCCTCTCGCCGACGTCCACCGAGATGCTGTTCGCCATCGGGGCCGGTGACCAGGTGGTCGCCGTCGATGACAACTCCAACTACCCGCCGGAGGCCCCCATGACGGACCTCTCGGGGTTCGAACCCAACGTCGAGGCCGTCGCGGACTTCGAGCCCGACCTGGTGGTCCTGTCCAACGACGTGAACGACATCGTGAGGTCCCTGGAGGCCCTGGATATCCCGACGATGCTCCACCCGGCTGCCGAGGTTCTGGACGACACGTACACGCAGATCGAGCAGCTCGGGGCGGCGACGGGGCATGTGGGTGATGCGGCCGAGCTGGTCGCATCGATGCGATCGGAGATCGAGGAACTGGCGGCGTCGGCCCCCGAGTTCGAGGAGCCGCCCACCTACTACCACGAGCTGGACCAGACCTTCTTCTCGGCCACCTCGAACACCTTCATCGGGCAGATCTACTCGCTGGTGGGGCTGGAGAACATCGCCGACGAGGCCAAGGGCGGCGGACCGTACCCGCAACTCTCGGCGGAGTTCATCGTCGATGCCGACCCCGCCCTCATCTTCCTGGCCGACACGAAGTGCTGCGGGGTCACCGCCGAGAAGGTGGCCAGGCGCCCTGGCTGGGACCAGATCACCGCGGTGAAGACCGGTGCGGTGGTCGAGCTCGACGACGACGTCGCCTCCCGGTGGGGGCCGAGGGTCGTGGACTTGCTGCGCCTGGTGGTCGGTGAGGTCTCCGAGCTCCAGGCGGTGGGGGGATGATCGAGGCCGCCGCCCCTGCGGCCGTCCGGCCGACCAGGCTGCGTCCGGGGTTGCTCCTCGTGGCTCTTGGCTTCCTCCTCGGCGCGGCGCTCTTGGGGATCCTGGTGGGACCGGCGGTGCTCTCGCCGGCGGGGATCCTTCGGGAGCTCGCCGACCGGCTTCCCCTCATCGATGTCTCCTCGGGGCTCTCCGACCGGGAGGCGGCGATCCTGTTGGAGCTGCGGGTTCCCCGGGTGGTCCTGGGCGGGCTTGTGGGGGCCATGCTGGCTATGGCGGGGGCTGCCTACCAGGGCGTGTTTCGCAACCCCCTGGCCGACCCGTACCTCCTCGGGGTCGCGGCCGGCGCGGGTCTGGGAGCCACGCTCGCCGTCGCCTACCTCCCGGGCCGTGCGGACTGGCCGCTCAACCCCCTGCCCCTCGCGGCCTTCGTGGGTGCGCTCCTGGGGGTGGGGGCGACCTACCTGCTTGGCCGCTCCGGGACCAGGGCTCGGTCCACGGCCACGCTGATCCTGGCCGGGGTCGCCGTGGCGGCGTTCCTCACCGCCGTGCAGACGTACGTCCAGCAGCGCAACGCCGACACCCTCCGGGAGGTCTACTCCTGGATCCTGGGGACTCTCGGTACCGTGGGGTGGCGGGAGGTGGCGGTCATCCTCCCCTACGTGGCCGTAAGTGGGGCCGCCCTTGTTCTCCACCGGAGGCTCCTGGACGTCATGAGCCTGGGGGACGAGGAGGCCGACAGCTTAGGGATCAGGGCGACCCGGGTTCGCCTGGTGGTGGTGGGGGCGGCCACCTTGGGAACGGCCGCCGCCGTGGCCGTGAGCGGGCTGATCGGGTTCGTGGGCATTATCGTCCCCCACGCGGTCCGGCTCGTGCTGGGCTCGAGCTACCGCCTGATCTTGCCCCTCTCGGTCATCGTCGGGGCGGCCTTCCTCATCCTCGCGGACTTCCTGGCCCGGACCGCGATGGCCCCGGCGGAGGTGCCCATCGGGGTGATCACCGCCCTCTTCGGGGCCCCCTTCTTCCTCCTGGTGCTCCGCAGGGCGAGGAGGATGTCGTGACCACGGTCGAGCTCGCCGGTGTGTCTGTGGCCTACGACGGCACCCGGGTGCTGGAAGGGCTGACCGCCCGGGTTACCGCCGGATCCTGGGTGGGCCTGATCGGCCCGAACGGCGCCGGGAAGACCACCCTCATCCGGGCGGTCGCCGGGCTCGTTCCCTACCGCGGGGACATCCGGTTGGGAGAGGTTCCCGTCTCATCCCTGAGCCGGCGGAGCCTTTCTCGGCTGGTGGCCTACCTCCCTCAACGGCCGGTGATCCCCGAGGCCATGACTGTCGCCGACTACGTGCTGATGGGCCGGACCCCGTACATCCCGTACCTCGGCACCGAGACCCGGAGGGACCGGGAGGTGGTGGCCGCCGTGCTGGAGCGGCTGGACCTGGGAGAGTTCGCCGAGCGGCCCCTCGGCTCGCTCTCCGGCGGTGAGGTCCAGCGGGCCGTCCTGGGGCGGGCCCTTGCCCAGCAGGCCCCCGTGCTCCTCCTCGACGAGCCCACCGCCGCCCTCGATGTCGGCCACCAGCAGCAGGTCCTGGAGCTCGTGGATGAGCTCCGAGGAGAGCACGACCTCACCGTGCTCAGCGCCATGCACGACCTGACCCTGGCGGGACAGTTCGCCGAGCGGCTGCTGCTCCTCAGCCGTGGGCGGGTGGCGGCCGAGGGACCGGCCGGGTTCGTCCTGACCGAGAGCACGATCCGCGAGCACTACGGAGCACGGGTCAGGGTCCTGGAGGATTCGGGGGCCGGGGTGCTCGTCGTTCCCACCCGGGAGGCCCGCCCGACGGCTGTGCGGGAGACGCCGGCATGAGCGGGAGCCGGCCGCCCACGGAGCCCCCGCAGCGCCCCGAGCCCGTCCGGGCCCCCTCGCTGGTCGTCGTGAACACGGGTGAGGGGAAGGGGAAGACCACCGCGGCCATGGGCACGGTCCTCCGGGCGGTGGCCCGGGGCTGGAAGGTCTGCGTGATCCAGTTCGTCAAGTCGGGACGGTGGCGGGTCGGCGAGGAGAAGGTAGCTCGGGACCTCGGGGTGGACTGGTGGTCGCTGGGCGACGGGTTCACCTGGGACTCGGAAGATCTGGGCCGGTCCGAGGCTCTGGCCAGGGCGGCCTGGGAGGCGGCAGAGGAGAAGGTCCGCACTGGCGACTACGACCTCGTCCTGCTGGACGAGGTCACGTATCCGATGAACTGGGGCTGGATCGCCACGGACGAGGTGGTGCGCGCGATCCGCGATCGGCCCGAGCACGTGAACGTCATCGCCACGGGCCGGGACGCACCACCGGAGCTGGTCGAGGTTGCCGACACCGTCACGGAGATGAGGAAGGTCCGTCACGCCTACGACCGGGGCGTGAGGGCCCGCCGGGGGATCGACTACTGATGGGCCTCACGCTCCTCCTCGGCGGCGCGGCAGCGGGGAAGTCCCGGCTGGCCGTGCGCCTAGCCGCGGCGTGGGGCGGCCCCGTGGTCGTCATCGCCACCGCGGAGCCCCGGGACGAGGAGATGGCCGAGCGGATCCGACGCCACCGTGAGCAGCGGCCTCCCGAGTGGCCCACGGTGGAGGAGCCAGTGGACCTGGAGGGGGCGCTGGCGTCGGCTCCGGAGGACGCCTTGACCCTGGTGGACTGCCTCACGCTGTGGGTCTCCAACCTCATGGAGCGGGGCCTCTCCGACCAGGACATCGAGGACCAGGCCCGCAAGGCCGCGTCCCTGGCGGCCTTCAGGACAGCCGGGACGGTGGCGGTGACCAACGAGGTGGGCTCGGGCGTCGTGCCGGCTAACCCCGTGGCGCGGCGCTACCGCGACGTGCTCGGCCGGGTCAACGCGATCTGGGCTGAAGCCGCCCACCGGGTCGCCCTCGTGGTGGCCGGTCGGCTCCTCCCCCTTTCCGGCCCCGAAGCGCTGCTCGGGGGCGCCGATGGTGGATGAGGAGATTCTGCCGCTGCTGAGGGACCTCCCGGCTCCCGACGAGAGGGCCATGGGCACCGTGCGCGAGCGGGCGTCTCGCGTGCTCCGTCCCACGGGGGCCCTGGCCCGGCTGGACGAGGTGGCCACCTGGCTGGCCGGGTGGCAGCGGACGGCCCGGCCTGGGGTGGAACGCCCAGCAGCCGTCGTCTTCGTCGCGGACCACGGGGTGGCGGCGGAGGGGGTGAGCGCCTACCCGGCCGAGGTAACCGGGGAGATGCTCCGGGCACTCCGTGCGGGGGTGGCCACGGCCAGCGTCATGGCCAAGACCGTCGGTGCGCGGCTCTCGGTCGCGGACGTCGGCGTGGGCCGGCCTTCCCGAAACCTCTTGCACGACCCCGCCCTCACCGGCGACCGGTTCCGGGAGAGCTTCGAGGCGGGCCGGGAGTCGGTGGCGGAGCTCGAGGCCGACCTCCTCGTGCTTGGGGAGATGGGCATCGGCAACACCACCCCCGCCGCCGCGGTCTGCGCGACCCTGTTCGGGGGGCCCGCCGAGGAGTGGACGGGAAGGGGGACGGGGATCGACGATGCCACCTTCGTCCGCAAGGTGGCCGTGGTGGAGAGCGCCCGCGCCCGCGTCGACGACGAAGCCGGGCCGTTTGAGGTCCTCGGCCACGTGGGCGGCCCCGAGCTGGTGGCCGTTGCCGGTGCTGCGCTCGAAGCGCGCCTACGGTCGGTCCCGGTGCTGCTCGACGGTTTCGTGGTGACCGCGGCGTGCGCCGCCCTGGAGGTAGCCCGTCCCGGTGCCCTGGACCACTGCCTGGCCGGACACAGCTCGGAGGAACCCGGCCACCGACTCCTCCTGGACAAGCTGGGCAAGCCGCCCCTTCTCAGCTTGGGTCTCCGTCTTGGGGAGGGGAGCGGCGCGCTGGCCGCGGTGCCACTGGTGAAGCTGGCCGCGGCCTGCGTCACCGACGTGGCCACGTTCGACGAGTGGGGGCTCGCCCGGTGAGGGGTCTCCGTGTCGCGGTATCCCTCCTCACCAGGGTGCCGGTTGGCGGGGCAGGGTCGGGCTCCGCCGACTTCGCCCGAGCCGTTCCCTGGTTCCCGGTGGTGGGGGCACTGGTCGGCCTGGCCCTGGCTGGCTCCTACGCTGGGCTCCTCCTGGTCTTCCCATCCCTCGTCGCGGCCGGCCTGACCCTCGGGCTGAGCCTGTTCCTCACCGGCGCGCTCCACGAGGACGGTCTCGCCGACACCGCGGACGCGTTGGGCGGGGGCCGGAACAGGGAGGACGCCCTGCGGATCCTGAACGACCCCGTCCACGGCACCTACGGGGTCCTGTCCATCGTTCTGAGCGTGATCCTTCGGGTGGCGGCCCTGGCGCCCCTTGACGGCTGGACGGCGGCCGCGGTCCTGCCGGGAGCCCACGCGCTCAGCCGGGGGGCCGCCGTAGTGCTGCTGGGCGTGCTGCGCCCCGCCGCCGAGCAGGGCCTCGGGGCGTCGTACGCGACCGCAACGACCCGCCGGGAGGCAGCCCTGGGAGTCGCGGCCGCCCTCGCAGCGGGGCTCGTGGCGTTGGGCGGCTGGGTCCTCCCGGCCGCGCTCCTGGCGGCCCTCGGTGCGGGGGCGGTGGGGGTGCTCTCGACGCGCAGGATCGGAGGGATCACGGGCGACGTCCTCGGGGCCGCCCAGCAGGTCGTCGAGGTCCTGGTGCTCCTCCTGGGGGCCGCTGCGGTGGCCGGCGGCTGGCCCTCTCCGGCGTGGTGGCGATGAGCCTTCGCCTGTGGCTTGTCCGGCATGCCGCTACCGACTGGAGCGAGGCCCATCGGTTCTGCGGGTCGACCGATGTCCCGCTGAACGCCCGGGGCCGCCGGCAGGCCCGGGCCTTGGGGGAGCGAGTGGCGGCAGAGGGTTTCACCAGTATCTGGAGCTCCGACCTCGCCCGCGCTGAGGAGACGGGCCGGCTCGCCGTCGGCGGTGCCGCCGCGGACCCGCGCCTGCGGGAGCTCCATTTCGGCGAGCTGGAGGGAAAGCGATGGGAGGACTGCACAGCCGACATGCGTGCGGCGCTCCTCGCATTCGATGGGTTCAGGGCGCCCGGCGGCGAGTCGGTCGGTGAACTGCGGCGCAGGGTACTCGCATTCGTCGACACCCTGGCAGACGGGGAGCACCTCGTCTTCACCCATGGCGGGGTGATCCGCGTCCTGCTCCGAGAGGGAGGGTGCGTCGAGGTGGTCCCACCAGCCGGGCTCCAGCGGGTGGTCTTGTGACCCCCTCGGTGGCGATCGCCCTAGCCACGGGATGGGTGGCGGACGCCTTCCTAGGCGACCCGGTCCGCCGCCACCCGGTGGCGGCCTTCGGGCGGGCCGCGGAGGCCCTCGAGCGGGTGCTGTGGCGGCCCTCGCGAGTCGCGGGAACCGCCTACGTCGTCATCCTGGTGGTCCCGCTGACCGCGGCCGCGGCTGCCGTCGACGCGGCCCTCCGGCATCGCCGCGGGGCCAGGTTCGCCGTCGCCTCGCTCGTGACCTGGGCCGTCCTGGGCGGACGGTCCCTGGCCCGTGAGGCTGGTCGCCTGGCGGAGGCGGTGGCCCGAGGAGACCTTCCCGGGGCCCGCCGGGTGGCCCCGGCCCTGGTGGGGCGGGACCCCTCCGGGCTGGACGGCCCGGAGCTCTGCCGGGCGGCGGTGGAGTCGGTCGCCGAGAACACGGCCGACGCTGTCGTGGGGCCCCTGCTCTGGGGGGCGGTGGCCGGACCCGCGGGCCTCGTCGCCTATAGGGCCGCGAACACCCTCGACGCGATGGTTGGCTACCGGGAGGGGCGCTACGCGAGGTTCGGGTGGGCGGCGGCCCGGCTGGACGACCTGCTCAGCTGGCCCGCGGCTCGTCTCGCCGCCCTCCTGACCGTCACCCTGGCCCCCCTGGTGGGAGGTGATCCGGGACGGACGTGGAGGACCTTCCTCCGGGACGGGGGCAGGCACCCCAGCCCCAACGCCGGGCGGCTGGAGGCGGCCTTCGCCGGGGCCCTCGGGGTCCGACTCGGGGGGAGGAACCGGTACGGCGACCGGGTCGAGGAGCGGCCTCGGATCGGGGATGGCCCCAGGCCCGGCGTCGAGGACGTGCGGCGGGCGGTCCGCCTGTCGTGGCTGGTCGGGGCGGCGGCCGCCGGCCTGTGCGTCCTGCTCGCCCGGGGGGTCGGCCGGTGAGGGGTGCGCTGCTCGTGGCCGGGACGTCCTCCGACGCGGGCAAGAGCGTCGTGGTTGCCGGGATCTGCCGGTGGCTGGCGCGGCAGGGCGTCCGCGTAGCCCCGTTCAAGGCCCAGAACATGTCCCTCAACTCAGCGGTGACTCCCGACGGGGCGGAGATCGGCAGGGCCCAGGCCGCTCAGGCCCAGGCGGCGGGGGTCGCGCCCGAGGCGGCGATGAACCCCGTCCTCCTCAAGCCCGGCGGTGAGCGGAGCAGCCAGGTCGTGGTCATGGGCCGGCCCTTCATTGACGCCAACGCCAATACGTATCAGGGCCTGAGGCGCGAGCTACTCCCCGCCGTCCTCGAGGCCCTGGCCTCGCTCCGGGCCCGGTTCGACGTCGTGGTCTGCGAGGGGGCCGGGAGCCTGGCCGAGATCAACCTCCGGGAGGGAGACCTGGCGAACATGGGGCTCGCCCGAGCCGCGGGTCTCCCGGTGGTCGTGGTGGCCGACGTCGACCGGGGCGGCGCGTTCGCGGGCCTGTTCGGCTCGCTGGCCCTCCTCGACCGGGAGGACCAGGCCCTGGTGGCCGGGTTCCTGCTCAACAAGTTCCGGGGCGACCGGGAGATCCTGGCCCCCGCGCTGGAGCGGCTGGCTGCACTCACCGGCCGCCCGTTCCTCGGGGTCCTGCCCTGGGTCCGAGGCCTCCGGGTGGACGCGGAGGACTCCGTCGCCCTGGATGCCCCGCCGGACCAGGCGTCGCCACCCCTGGGGGAGGATCCCCTGACGATCGCGGTCGTGCGCCTTCCCCGGATCAGCAACTTCACCGACCTCGATCCACTGGCCGCTGAGCCGGGGGTGGTGGTCCGGTTCACCGACTCCCCCGCGGACATCCTCGGCGCGGATCTCATCGTCCTGCCTGGTACCAAGGCCACGGTGGAGGACCTTGCCTGGGTTCGTGACCGCGGCCTCGACGAGAGCTTCCGGGCCCGGGCCGCCCGGGCGGGCCCCCTGATCGGCCTCTGCGGTGGCTACCAGATGCTCGGCCACCGGATTCGGGACGAGGTGGAGAGCGCCGCCGGGGAGGTGTCCGGTCTCGGGCTGCTGCCCGTGGAGACCGAGTTCGCCCGGGACAAGCTCCTGGGCAACCCCACCGGAGCAGCCCCGGCCTGGGGCGGCGTCCCGGTGGCCGGATACGAGATCCGCCACGGGCGGGTCCGGCGCGTTGGCGGGGAGCCCCTGTTCGTCACGGGCGACGGCGACGAGGGCTGCCGGGTGGGGACGGTCGTGGGGACGTCCTGGCACGGGGTGTTCGAAAGCGATGCCTTCCGCCGGGCCTTCCTGGGGTGGATCGCCCAGGTCCGAGGGCTGCAGTTCGTGCCCGGGCCCCGCTCGTTCGCCGAGGTCCGGGAGGCCCGGGTCGATCTCCTCGGTGATCTCGTGGAGCGTCACGTGGACACGGAGGCCCTGGCCGGGCTGATCGAGGACGGAGCCCCGTCGGGGCTCCCGTTCGTCGCGGCCGAGATGGAAACGCCAAAGGGAAGCCGCGCCGGGCCGGAAGTGACGACGCCCCGCGACGTTCCCGTCGATCTCCGCATCCACGGGGACCGGATGGTGCCGCCCGGCTCTCTGGACTTCGCGGTGAACGTGGTTCCGGCCGGTCCCCCCCAGTGGCTCCGGAAGGAGCTGGCCGAGGCGCTGGAGCACGTCTCCTCCTACCCCGACGAGTCGGAGGCCGTCCGGGCCTTGGCGAACCGCCACGGGCGCCCTCCGGACGAGGTGCTCCCCACGAACGGCGCCTCGGAAGCCTTCTGGCTTCTCGCGGCGGCGCTGCGGCCGGAGCGCGCCGTGGTGATCCATCCGAGCTTCACCGAGCCCGAGGCGGCCCTCCGCGTCTTTGGCCGCCCGGTGGAGCGGGCCTTCCGAGATCCCCAGCACTTCTCCCTCGACCCTCAGGCCGTGGCTGCCGATGCGGACCTCGTGGCTGTCGGGAACCCGAACAACCCGACCGGGACCCTCGATAGGGCCGCGGAGCTCGAGGCTCTCGCCCGTCCGGGGCGGGTCTTGGTCGTGGACGAGGCGTTCATGGAGTTCTCGCTCGGGGAGCCGGAGAGCCTGGCGGGGCGCTCCGACCTGCCCGGTACCGTCGTGGTCCGGAGCCTCACGAAGCTCTGGTCGCTGCCGGGAATCCGGGCCGGTTACCTCCTCGGTCCCCCGGACCTCGTGGACGTCCTGCGAGAAGTTCGCCAACCGTGGCCCGTGAGCACGCTGGCCTGCGCGGCCCTCATTGCCTGCGCCCGTGACGAGGCGACCCCCCGCAAGGTTGCCGAGGAGGTGCGAGAGGCGAGAGAGGCCCTGACGGCCGGACTAGCGGAACTGCCCGGGGTCCGGGTCTGGCCCTCGGAGGCGAACTTCCTGCTGATCCGGTTACCCGATGGTCCGGGAGTCCGCGCGACGCTGCTCTCCCGTGGCATCGCGGTACGACCGGCGGAGACGTTCCCCGGCCTGACCCCCGACCATCTCCGCATCGCCGTCCGCACCCCCGAGGAGAACGACATCCTCCTCGCCGCGCTGCGCGAGGTGCTCCGATGAACCCCGTCCTCCGGAACGGGGGTTTGGTGGTGAACCTGGAGACGGCCCACCGGTGCCTCTCCTCGGCGGTGCTCGGAGGGGGGCTGGGGTGGGTGCTTACCTGGCTAAACCTTCAGGTTGCCTCCGGCTACGACTGTACCGACCCGGAGACGGATCTCCGAGAGGCTGCACGGGGGCTCGAACGTCCCGTCGTGGGGATGCTCACCGCGGCCCCGGTGGCGCGGTTCACCGGTGGGGCCTGCGGGTGCGCCCGGGCGGTGATCACCGTGGGCCTCCGCCACCCCATCGTGGCCGCGAGCCCGCATCCGCCGGCAGCGTCGGTGGGGACGATCAACGGTCTTGTGGTCGTGGGCGTGCCACTGAGCGACGCGGGCTTGGTGGATGCCCACCGTACGGCCGTGGAGGCCAAGGCCCAGGCCCTGGCGGCGGCCCGGGTGCGCGCCCCGAACGCGGATGGCTTCGCCACGGGCACGCCGACCGACTGCTTCTGCATCGCATGCCCGCCGGGCGGGACCGTGCCCTACGCGGGGCCAGCCACTCGCCACGGGCAGGATGTTGCCAGGGCCGTCTACCGGGGCGTGCTTGAAGGCGCGAGGGTGCGGCAGGTCGGTCTGCGCAAAGGGAAGCGCCAGGGGGCTGACCTTGTGCGTGAGGAGGGGTGATTGTGGAGGTGATCGTGCTCGGCTCGAGCGGCAGTTGGCCCTCCGCCGGTCGGGCCACCAGCGGCTACCTGGTGGCCCATGAGGGCTTCAACTTCTGGATCGACCTGGGGACCGGCACCCTGGCCAGGCTCCAAGAGCACATGGCCCACCCGGACGTCCACGCTGCCCTCGTAACCCACGCCCATCCGGACCACTACGTGGATCTCCACGTCCTGTTCTACGCCCGCTTCTTCCACCCGGAACCGCTCCCGCCTCTTCCGCTGTTCATGCCGCCCGGGGCGTTCGATTTGATTTCCTGCACCCTCCCTGAGCGCACCGTTGAGGCGATGCGCGAGACGTTCGACGTCCGGG
Organism: Actinomycetota bacterium; assembly: GCA_050693275.1. Lineage (GTDB taxonomy): Bacteria > Actinomycetota > UBA4738 > UBA4738 > CALAEC01 > CALAEC01. The sequence goes on from JBOGWD010000040.1 coordinate 13,277, forward strand.
AGGTGGAGCCGGGCTCGTCCTTGGAGGCGGGACCCCTCAAGGTGGAGACCCGGCCCATGCATCACAACCTGACCACGCTGGGGCTTCGCCTCCAAGCGAACAGGGAGGTGTTGGCGTACACGGGTGACACGGGGCCGACCGATGAGATTGCGGTCATCGCCCGGGACGCGGATCTCCTCCTCTCGGAGGCCACCTATCTTGAGAAAGACCCGCGGGCTCCGCTACACCTCTCTGCCCGGCAGGCCGGGGAGTTCGCTGCCCGCTCGGGGGTCGGCCGCCTCGCCCTGACCCACATCTGGCCCACAGTTGACCCCGAGGCCGCCCTCAGCGCGGCCAGGGAGGTCTTCGAGGGTGAGGTGACGACGGCTGCGGAGGGCCTTCGACTGAACACCCGCAGCTAAAAGGAGCGTGCGCAGCTCGGCGCTGGTTGGCGATGCGCAAAGGAAGGCCGGCCGCCGAGAACCTTAGAACCTTAAGAGTTGGGCCCCACGCAAGAAATGGAACACGGAACATCTCTTCCGCTTCAGCTAGCCCAGCGGGGGACGGCGTCCCTAGAGTGCGAGGTGATTGACTTCCTGCGGACTCGAACGTATGTTCGGGGTTCTATGATTCGCTGGGAGGGTCGAGGACGAAAGAGACCGCGGAGAGCCTCAGGCGCCGAAACATCCGCCTCGTGTGCCACGTTGCGCCCTGCCACCGCCTGCCAAGCATCTTCGAACACGGGGGGCTCCTCTCGTACAACGAGCGGAAGGCAAAGGGCATCCCGGAGGACGACGCCCCGCACTATTGGGGGCGTGAGGGCAGGAAGGAGGCCTTCGGGGATTACGTAATCTGCTCGTTCATGCCGTCCTGGGGTCTCATCCGAGGTCACGAAGATGAGCTCGTCGTTATCATCTTGGATGGGATCTCGGTTTGACACCAATCGGACCTCCGCCGCCTCGTCTCGGAGGCCCGCGTCTCCGGTCTGGCCGATGCCGCCGGCGGGTTCGCAGAGCGGGTAAGCGATCCATCGGCGGAGCTGCTGGCCTCGGCTCTCGTCACCGCGGACCGGATGGGGTCTCGGAACCTCTCCGAGGTCCTGGACGCGCTCGCCGAGGCCACCACGGCCCAGGCCGCCGCGGTGCGGGAGGCGAGGGCCCGTCAGACCAGGAACCGGGTCTCGGCGCGGATCGTGGCCGCCGTGCCGATCCTCCTCCTCCTCGCCATCCGGAGGGCCAACCCCGCGTATCTAGCCCCCTTCCAGGCTCCGGAGGGGCAGGCCGTGCTGGCCTTCGCCTTCGCGCTCATCTGGACGGGCTATGTGGCGATGCGGCGGGCCGCCCGCATCGAGGGGAGCGGCAAGTGACCGAGGTGCTCGTCTACGGGGCCCTCTTCGGCTCAGGGCTGCTCTTGGTGCTGACCGCCCAGCCTCACGGAGCCCCCCGGGCCAGCCTCGCCAGGCGGGTGGCCGAGCTCCGCCCCGATGTCGTCGTGGAGCATCCCGGACCCGAGGCGCGGGTGTTCCGGACGCGCCTGTTCGAGGAGCTCCTCCGGCCCCCGCTCGAGCGGGCCGGCGAGGTGGCGGCACGGCTCCTGGGGCGCCTGGGCCTTGACCTCCGGGTGACCGAGGAACGCCTGCGGGCGACTGGCGACCGCGGAGGACTGGCGCTGTTCTGGGGGCAGAAGCTGGCGGGGGCCGTGATCGGCTTCGCCTTCCTCCCCGTGGCCGGGTCCCTGGGGGCGGCTCCCCAGACCCCTGCCTGGTTGTGGCTGGCGGGGGCGGCGGGAGGGTTCCTGCTCCCGGACGCGGTGCTCAAGTCCCGGGCGGAGGCCCGGCGCCGCCGGATGCGGGAGGATCCGCCTGACGACCTCGGTGGCCCGGGGTTCGGCCCCCAGCCGCCGCTGAAGCTGTGCCCGTCCTCGCTATTCTCCTGGCTCGAGGCGACCAGGTTGCCCTCCATGGTCCAGAGACGACCGTCAGCTCTTCGCCCCCGCCCTGGGCGCCTCAAGGTACTCGTCGAGACGGTCGTAGGTCTCCGCCGCCCCCCCAGTCCGGCGTGTACCTTCCTCGACACGGCCACGCCTATGGACGGAGCTCCGACGACGAGCTCGAGCGCCTGGAGAAGCGCTCGCCGACTGCCCTAGTCGTCCTGCCAAAGCACGGGCGCGACCCTGTGCGTGCCAGACAGGCCCTTGAGCTCGACGTCCCTGGGTGTGGCGAACGCGAACTCGCCGGAGCTCTCGGTGAGGTCTCGTACCAGCGAGGAGACGAGAATCTCCGATCCGCGTGCCTCAGCTGCGATGCGGGCGGCCTGGATGACCGCCTTGCCGTAGAAGTCGTCGGCTTCCTTGATCGGCTCGCCCGTGTGGAGCCCGATACGTACGCGCAGCCGATGCCCGTTCGAGTCGCTCTCGGCGACGGCCCGCTGGATGCCCCTGGCGCAGCGCAGCGCGTCGCGGGCCGAGGAGAACGCGAGCATGAACCCGTCGCCCTGCGACTTCACCTCGAAGCCGGAGTGCAGCGCGAGCTCCTCACGGACGATCTCGTTCTGCTTGCGCAGGACCTCCATCCACTCGCGGTCCCCGAGTTCTTCGGTCAGTTGGGTCGAACCCTCGATGTCGGTGAACAGGACGGTCACGGTGCCGTTGGGCGCCAGAGCCCCGGATAGGTCGGGGCGGGTCCTCTCGACGTCTTTCGCGATGCTCTCCATCTCCTCGAGCTCGCGGAAGCCCTCGATGGCGGGTCCCGGCTCGAACTCGTCGAGCTCGAACACCCG
>JBOGWD010000041.1:0-1430 GCA_050693275.1 Actinomycetota bacterium
CAGGATCACCTCGGCCGCCCCGTGGGCTCTGGCGGCCTCGGCCTTCTCCCCGGTGCCGGCCGTGCCGATGAGCCGCACCCCAAGGTGCCTCGCCCACTGGCAGGCGATCAGCCCCACGCCGCCGGCCACGGCGTGGAACAGGATGGTCTCACCGGCCCGCACCTCCCGAACGCGCCGCAGCAGGAACCACACGGTCAGCCCCTTGAGCAACAGGGCCGCGGCGTCCTCCTCGCTGATCCCGTCCGGGAGCTTCACCAGCTGATCCGCGGGATAGAGACGGGCCGTGGCGTACGCGCCGTACGGCTCGCTGCAGTAGGCGACGCGGTCGCCCTCCCGGAAGCCCGCCACGCCGGGGCCGACCTTCTCGACCACACCCGCGGCCTCCACTCCGAGCACGGACGGCAGCGGCAGCGGGTAGAGACCGGTACGGTCGTACACGTCCCGGAGGTTCACCCCGATCGAGGTGTGCCGGATCCGGACCTCCCCCGGCCCTAGGTCGGGAACCTCGACCTCCTCGTACCGCAGGACGTCCGGCCCGCCGTACTCATGGACAGTGATCGCGTGTTCGCTCATGCCTCCTCCTCCCAGACATGGTACGGCCGCTCCCGCAGGATCAACGATGCGGTGGAGCGGGAGGACCGATGGAACCATCCACGATCGCATTGTCAACCACATGATCGGGGGCGACGCCGGCTACCTCAACGCGCTCGGGTGGAGGCATCGGTGGGACGAAGGACGCCGACCCAGGAGAGGAGCTGGCCCTGACCAGGAAGGCCATCCTCGAGGGGCTTGCGGCGTCCGCCGGAGGCGAGATCCCGCCACGGGGTCTCGAGGCGGCGTCCGGTGGCCGTCCCGGTACTTCGTTCGCCGGGTCGCGTGGCACGCCGGCCCGCACGGCGTCCCCGTCGCGTGGCTGCACAGCACCGGGATCCCGGAAGCGCTCGCGGACATCGATCGCTTCCCCGACTGCGGCGCCGGCGAGATGACCCGGGAGGAGGTCGTCTCCTGGATGCGGGGCACGACGATGCTGAACCGGCTGACCTCGCTGGAGGACGTGGGGAACGCGGCGGCCTTCCTGGCCTCGGATCGGGCCGGCGCCATGGCGGCGAGCGCGGTGAACGTCACCTCCGGCTTCGTCCCGACCAGATAGGGCCCTCTGTTTTGACATGTGACCACATGGTCACCTATAGTGGCCGGCGTGGACGAGGTGTTCAGAGCCCTCGCCGATCCGACGCGGCGGAGCCTGCTCGACCGGCTCTTCCGCGAGGACGGGCAGACGTTGAGCGCGCTCGAGGAGCGGTTTCCGATGACGCGTTTCGGCGTGATGAAGCACCTGAGACAGCTCGAGGAGGCGGGCTTGGTGGTGACCAGGCGGCGAGGACGCGAGAAGCTCCACTTCCTGAACCCGGTCCCGATCCGGCTCGTCCACG
>JBOGWD010000042.1:0-1641 GCA_050693275.1 Actinomycetota bacterium
CCCCAGCAGCGGTCCAGGCCGCCACCGCCGTTCAGGAGATCCCTGCCCCCGCCGCCCCGCAGCCGGTCCGGCTTGGGCCCGCCGAAGACCTTGTCCTTCTTGGCACCACCGTTCAGGCGGTCCTTTCCACCCTGACCCTTCAGGATGTCGCGACCCTTGGCGCCGCCGGATCGGTCGTTCCCCTTGCCGGCCAGCACCAGGTCGTTGCCGCCCTTGGCTCGGATGCGGTCGTTGCCACCGAGGCCGCAGATGACGTCGTTCCCCTCGGTTCCGGCCAGCACGTCGTTGAGCGGGGTGCCGATGATGGTGCAGGCAGCCAGCGCTCCGCCGGCCCCTTCACCACCGGTGCCGCCGGAAGCGCCGGGCTCGTCGGCGGTCTCGCTCACGTTGGTGCTGGTCCCCGAGGCATTGTTCAGCGGGTTGGGGTCAAAGGACGTGGACCCCACGGTCGCCGTGTTCACGATGGTCCCCTCGGCGTCGGGACGGACCGCGATCTGGATCGTGGCGCTCCCGCCCGCCGCCAGGTCCCCGAGGCTGCAGGTGGCGATGAGGGGGATCGGCGTGCCGCAGGTCCCCTGGCTCGAGGTGATGGACAGGACCTCCGCCTGGGCCGGGAGGAGGTCGATGGCCGTCACGCCGGCTGCGTCCTCGACGCCGACGTTCTGCACCGTGACCGTGTAGTTGAGCGTGGATCCCGGGGCTACCGGGTCGGGTGCGTCCGACTTGCTGATGGCGAGGTCGGCTCCGGATCCGGAGCCGCCGTCCACCGTGGTCGACTCCACCGCCACGTTGTCGGTGGGGTCGGGATCGAAGTCCGCCGGGGTGGGAGCCGCCGACGCCGCGTTCATCAGGGAGCCGGCCGCCTCCGGCCGCACCACCAGGACGACCGTGGCGACGCTCCCGTCGGGGATGATCCCCAGGTCGCACGTCACCACCAGTGCCACCTCGGAACAGCTCCCCTGGCTGGCCGTGGCGGAGACGAAGTCCAGCGTCAGGGCCAACGCGTCGGCCACGTGGACGCCGGGGGCAGCCGCGGGCCCGTCGTTCCTTACGGTGATCGTGTAGGTGAGGTCGGCGCCGACGGGGACGGGGTCGGGGGAGTCGGTCTTCGACACCGACAGGTCCGCGCCGCTCTCCTGTCCCGGCGCCACGGCGGGGAGGGAGGCCAGGGTCCCCGCCAGGGACGCCACGATCAGGATGCGAAGCAAGTGTCTCGCGCTCATGGTGTGCTCCTTCCTTCCTGGACCGCGCGGTGCGGTCTTGTCACTTTGGAGGTTCGATCGCGGGGTGCGGTCTCCTATAAGCCGAAAGGCCTCTTTTGCTCGCTTCGGTGGGCCGACGGCCCATGACCCACGGCCCGTCCCCCATCCTCCCGACTGAGCCTGGTCAATCCGGGCCATGGCCCGGAGCCGGGGTGACTAGGCGTTTTTGGCCTTCTCGGGCCATGCGCCAGGAGGGGTTGGCGGGCCGATATCCATCACATGTCCGCGCTCGCCCGCGCCACGATCGTCGTTCTGGCCGCACTCGTACCGCTGTCGACCGCCCAGATCGCCCTGAGCCGTGAGCGACGCACCCTCCCGCCCGACAGGCCGGCCAGGGGACTGGTGTTTGAGGGCCTGCGCCCGGCCCGGCCGGGCGGCC
>JBOGWD010000043.1:0-5455 GCA_050693275.1 Actinomycetota bacterium
GGCTCGGTGGCCACCACGTCCGCGTTCTCCGGGTAATACGGGAAGTTGAAGCCGGTGCCCGCGCCGACCTCCAGGACGCGTCCCCGAGCGCCGCCCGCGGTCCTGGTCCTGAGGTCTCGGGCGTGGTCCGTGGCCTCCTGACGCCGGCCCCTGCGCTCGTACCCGCGGGCGAACCACCGGTGGCCGCGCTCGGCGGAGACGGGGCCGTCCGTGTTCACGAGCCGGATGGACCGAGGCCCATCCGCTCGCGGGCCAGCGCCACGGTCTTCGAGGAGATGGCCCGGGCCTTGCCGGCCCCCTCCGCGAGGATCCGCTCCAGCCCGGCCTCATCGGAACGAAGCTCGGCGTAGAGCTCCCGGACCGGGGCGACGTACCCGGCCACGGCCCGACCCACGTCCTCCTTGAACCCGGCGTACCCGCCGGCGTCGGCGTACTCCTTCTCCACGGCCTCGGGGGTCACGCCCCGGACGGCCGCCAGGATCTCGATGAGGTTGGAGATCCCGGGCTTGTCCGGAGCCCGCACGATCTCCGTGCCCGAGTCGGTGACCGCGCTCTTGAACTTGCGCAGGACCTGGTCGGGCTCGTCGAGGATGTACACCGCCCCCTGCTCCGTGCTGGCGGTCGTGGACATCCTCTTGTCGGGCCTCTGCAGGTCCATGATCCGGGCACCAACCTCGGGGATCCGGTGCTCGGGGACCACGAACGTCTCCCCGAAGCGCGCGTTGAACCGCTCGGCGATGCCCCGCATCAGCTCGATGTGTTGCTTCTGGTCCTCGCCGACCGGGACCTCGTCGGTCCGGTACGCCAGCACATCGGCGGCCTGGAGGACCGGATAGAAGAACAGGCCGGAGGAGACGAACTCCTTCTGTTCAGCCGACTTCTCCTTGAACTGGTGCATCCGGGTCAGGTCCCCGTAGGCGGTGACGTTGGCCAGCAGCCAGCACAGCTCGGTGTGCTCCCGGACGTCGGACTGGCGGAATAGGATGCAGCGATCGGGATCGAGCCCTGCCGCCATGAGGATCGCCGCGGTGTCGTACAGCCGCTCCCGGAGCTCGGCGGGGTCGTGGGCCACCGTGATCGCGTGGAGGTCGACGATGCAGTACACTGCCTGGCCGCGACCCTGGCCCTCGACGTACTGGCGGATTGCCCCGATGTGGTTGCCGAGGTGCTTCCGCCCGGTCGGCTGGATGCCTGAGAAGATGCGCATGGCCCACACAGGGTACCGCGGGCGGTGACCCCGAAGGTCGCCTCGCTATCATGGACGGGAGATGAAAGCGGGCGTCCTCGCCCTCCAGGGCGATTTCCGTGAGCACGCGGCGGTCCTGGCCGACCTCGGGGCCGGTCCCGTTCTGGTGCGCACCGCGGAGGACCTCGCCTCGGTGGACTGCCTGGCCATCCCCGGCGGCGAGAGCACCACGATGGCCCGCCTGGCCCGGCTCCACGGCCTGGTCGAGCCGATCCGGGGGCGTGCCGGGGCCGGGATGCCGGTCTTGGGCACCTGCGCGGGCATGATCGTCATGGCCAGGGAGGTCGAGGGGGGCGAACCGCTCCTCTCGCTCCTCGACATCCGGGTGGCCCGCAACGCCTACGGGCGCCAGGTGGACTCGTTTGAGGCCGACGTCCCGATCCGCGACGACCCCGAGCCGCTTCGGGCGGTGTTCATCCGGGCCCCGATCGTGGAGTCGATGGGGGAGGACGTCGAGGTCCTGGCCGAGCTCGACGGCCGTCCCGTCGCCGTCGAGCAGGGCCACCTGCTGGCCGCGGCCTTCCATCCCGAGCTGGCCGGGGAGCCGAGGCTCCACCGCCGGCTGCTGGAGAAGGTGGGGTAGCGATGTCCGGACATTCGAAGTGGTCGTCGATCAAGCACAAGAAGGCCGCCACCGATCAGCGGCGAGGGAAGATGTTCGGCAAGCTCCTCCGGGCCGTCGAGGTGGCCGCCCGGGAGGGGGGCGGCAACGTCGAGGCCAACGCCACGCTGGCCTCGGCGGTGCAGAAGGCTCGGGACTTCTCCGTGCCCACGGACACCGTCGATCGGGCTATCAAGCGGGGGACCGGCGAGATCGAGGGGGTGCGATACGAGCCCGCCACCTACGAGGGCTACGGGCCGGGCGGGGTGGCCGTCCTGGTCGAGGCCATGACCGACAACCGCAACCGCACGGGCCAGGATGTCCGTCACGCCTTCACCCGGCTGGGGGGGAACCTGGGCGACCCCGGGAGCGTGGCCTGGCAGTTCGAGCGGAAGGGCGTGATCCTGATCGACAGGGACGGCGCGCCGGACGAGGACCGTCTGCTCGAGCTGATCCTGGACGCCGGCGCCGAGGATCTCGCCGACGAGGGGGACCAGTGGCGCGTCACCACCGAGCCCACGGCCCTGGCCGAGGTCCGGGCCGTCCTGGAGGGGGCCGGGGTCGCGCTGGCGTCCGCCGAGATGTCGATGATCCCCCAGGCCACCGTCCCGGTGGAGGGCGGCACGGCCCGGCAGGTCCTCAACCTGATCGAGGCCCTGGATGACCTCGAGGACGTCCAGGCCGTCCACTCCAACTTCGACATCCCCGACGAGGTCCTGGCCGAGGTCGTCGGCTAGCTGGTGGCAGCGGGCGTCCGGCCGCGCTAAATTACACGCGTGTCATCCTTGAGGGGACGCATCGAGCCGCCTAGACTGAACGTGTGTTCGACCGGGTGGTGATCGGGATCGATCCGGGCGTGGCCGCCACCGGCCTGGCCGTGGTGGCGGGCGGGTCCGGCGGCGCGGCGGGCGTGGTGACCGCCGCCACCGTGAGGACCCATCCGGGGAGCCCCGAGCCGGACCGGCTTCGGGCCGTGTTCGGTGCCGTGGCCGCCGCGGTCCGGGAGCACCGGCCCGTGGCGGTGGCCGTCGAGCGGCTCATGTGGGGCCGGAACGTGGGGAGCGCCATGAGCGTGGCCAGGGCCACGGGGGTGGTCCTCCTGGCCGCGGCCGAGGCCGGCGTCGACGTGTTCGAGTACGCGCCCCTGGAGATCAAGATGGCCGTGACGGGCAACGGCGCCGCGGGGAAGCGCGAGGTCCGCACGGCCCTTGAGCGGATCCACGGGGTGGCCGACCTCCCCCGGGAGGCCGATGCCATCGACGCGGTGGCCGTTGCGCTGTGTCACCTGAGCCAGTCCCGGGCCCTGCGGGAGGCGGCGAGATGATCGCGGTCGTCGAGGGAACGGTGGCCGAGCGCTCCGCCGGCCGAGTGGTGGTGATGGCCGGCGGGGTCGGCTACGAGCTCCAGGTCTCGGGGTCGACGCTGGCGAGCCTGCCGCCCAGGGGCCAGCGCGCCCGCGTCCTGACCCATCTCCACGTCCGGGACGACTCGATGTCCCTGTTCGGCTTCGCCACCTCCGCCGAGCGGGATCTGTTCAGCCTGCTGATCGGGGTGAACGGCGTGGGGCCGAAGCTGGCGCTGGCGGTGCTGTCGGTGCTCACCCCCGAGGCCCTCCGCCGGGCGCTGCTCGACGGCGACGCGGACGCCATCACCCTGGTGCCGGGTGTGGGCAAGAAGGTGGCCGCCCGCATCGTCCTCGATCTCCGGGAGAAGCTGGCCGGTGAGGTGGACCTGCCGGCGGAGAGCCCCCTGGCCGAGGTGCGCGACGCGCTGATGGGCATGGGGCTCTCGGTCCAGGAGGTCCAGGACGCCCTCCACGGTCTCGACGGGAGGGACGAGCCAGTGGAGGACCTCCTTCGCGGCGCCCTCCAGCGGGTGGGCGCCCGATGAGCGTGGAGGAGGAGCGGGTCCTGGCCGCGAAGGAGCTGGGCGTCGATGGCGATCTCGACGCGGCCCTCCGGCCCAGGTGGCTGAAGGAGTTCGTGGGGCAGGAGCGGGTCAAGGAGCAGCTCGCGCTGTTGATCCAGGGAGCCAGGGAGCGCGAGGAGCCCCTCGACCACCTGCTGTTCTCCGGGCCGCCGGGCCTGGGCAAGACCACGCTGGCCGGGATCGTGGCCAACGAGATGGCCGTCGGCCTGCGGCAGACCAGCGGGCCGGCCATGGAGCGCACCGCGGACCTTGCTGCGATCCTCACGAACCTCGAGGAGAGCGACGTGCTGTTCGTGGACGAGATCCACCGCATGCCCCGGCCGGTGGAGGAGGTCCTGTATCCGGCCCTCGAGGACTTCAAGCTCGACGTGGTGATCGGCAAGGGGCCGTCGGCGAGGACGATCCGCCTCGACCTCCCCCGGTTCACGCTGGTCGGCGCCACCACCCGCCTCGGCCTGATCACGCTCCCGCTCCGGGAGCGGTTCGGGTTCACGCCCAGGCTCGACTACTACCACGAGGCCGAGCTGGCCCAGGTGGTCCGGCGATCGGCCGGCATCCTGGAGGTGGAGGTGGAGGACGATGGCGCCGAGGAGATCGCCCGCCGGGCCCGGGGGACGCCCAGGATCGCAAACAGGCTCCTCCGGCGGGTCCGCGACTACGCCCAGGTGCGCGGCGACGGCCGGGTCACCCTCGAGGCGGCCGCCGACGCCCTGGCCCTGTTCGAGGTCGACGAGCGAGGTCTCGATCGCCTCGACCTGTCGATCCTCTCGGCGCTGGTGGAGCGGTTCGACGGCGGCCCCGTCGGCCTGTCCACGCTGTCGGCGGCGGTGGGAGAGGAGACCGGGACGATCGAGGAGGTCTACGAGCCGTACCTCCTCCAGATCGGCTTCCTCCAGCGAACCCCTCGAGGACGGGTGGCCACCGAGGAGGCCTACCGGCACCTCGGGGCGGCGCCCGACGGCCGCCTGGTGTAGTCAGCCCCGGACGACCAGGTACAGGATGAGCCCGTAGTGGCACAGGCTGCCGAAGACCACCATGACGTGCCACAGCTCGTGGTAGCCGAACACCTCCGGGCGGAGGGCCGGCTTGCGGAGCCAGAACAGCACGGCGCCGACGGTGTAGGAGAGGCCGCCGGCCAGCATCAGGCTCGTGCCGACCGGCCCGAGGTTGCCGATCACCCAGGGCAGGACGATGGCCCCGATCCACCCGAGCACGAGGTACAGGGTTCCCTCGAGCACGCCGAAGCGCTCCGAGGCCAGCCGGACCGCCACTCCCAGGACCGTCCCGCCCCAGACGACCGCCAGGACCACCGTCGACCAGGGCGGACGCAGCGCCAGCAGGGCGAACGGCGTGTAGGTCCCCGCGATCATGACGAAGATCATCGAGTGGTCCAGGTGGCGCATCCATCGCAGGGCCCGGGGACCCCAGTGCACGCGGTGGAGGGCCGCGCTGGCCGCATACATCGCGGTGAGGGTGACCGCGTAGATCCCGGCGCCGACCCGGGCTACCAGGGTGGACCCCATCGTCACCAGCCAGAGGCCGGCGGGGACGGACACGAAGAACGCCACCTGGTGAAGCCGACCCCGCCACCGGGGCCTCGGGAGCGTCGTGGCGCCGTCCATGGTGAGAGTATCGGCCTCGATGATAGCGGCTCAAAGCGGTCTTTCCCCTCAGGGAGG
>JBOGWD010000044.1:0-3847 GCA_050693275.1 Actinomycetota bacterium
TGATCCTCGCCGGTCGGTCCTTCGGCCGGGATCGTGAACGAGACGCGCGTTCCCCCTCCGGGGAGCGGCTCGGCCCACAGGATCCCGCCGTGGAGCGCCAGGAGGCTCCGGGCCAGGTTCAGGCCGAGCCCCAGCCCGGCCCGCTGCTTGGTCATGACCTCCTCGCCGGGCGAGAAGGCCTGGTCGAATGCGGCCGCGATCTGGCCGCGCATCACGCCCGGGCCTCGATCGGTGACGTGCACCGAGACGCCCTCGTCGGAGCGAGTTGCTTTCACCGTGACCCGCCCACCGCTGTCGGTGTAGCGGCAGGCGTTGTCGACGATCTGGCGAACGACCCCGCGGACGGCTCGGGCATCGGCCACGGCGGGGATGTTCGAGGGGGCCACGACCTCGACCACGACGTCGTGGTAGTTGGAGGCCGCCTCGGACGCGCCCTCGTGGACCACCGGGGCCAGGTCGCAGGGCCGGAAGTCGAGGACGAACTCGCCGCGGGTGACCTCGGCCTGGGTCAGGATCGTCTCGATCATCCCGGTCAGCTTGTCGGCGGCCGCCTCGGCCTCGGCCAGCAGCTGCCCCTGGGCCTGGGTGGCCGGAGCCCGGGCCAGCGTGGCCGCCACGCCCTTGATGATCGTCAGCGGGGTCCGCAGCTCGTGAGAGACGTTCCCGATGAAGTCGGCTTTGGCCCGAGCCAGGGACTCGGCCTGTTGGGCCCGCTCGGCCAGGGCCCGAGCCCATTCCCGCTCTCTGAGCACGGTGTCGGCCAGGGACCCCACCATCTCCCGGGCGATCCCGGGGGAGAGCACCACTCCGCCCCTGGAGACCTGGTCCAGGGCCCAGGTCAGGAAGGGCGTGTCGGGCTCGCCGAGGATGATCCCGTCGGCCCCCGCCCTCAGCAGGGAAGCGGCCTCGTGGCTGCCGGGCTCGTCGATCACCATGAGGACCCCGCAGCCCTCGCAGCTCCGGTGGATCCGCCGGATCACCTCGGCGGGGCCGGGTCCGGGCAGGCCCGCTCGGGCCACCACCGCCTGGGGGTGGATGCGCTCGGCCAGCTCGATGGCTCGCCACTCGTCGGAGGCCTCCTCCACCGTCCAGCCGGCGGATCGGAGGGCGTGGGCGGTCAGCGGTGCCAGGCCGCACAGGATCAGGGGGCGTCGCTCCATCAGGGTCGGTATCGGCACGTTCGAGGGCCGACCTGACAGTTGGGGGCTTGACGGACTTCCCGGACCGGTGTGCTACTCCACCAACCCCTGGCGGATGGCGATGGCCACGGCCTGGGCCCGGTCGTTGGCCCCGAGCTTCTCGAAGATGCGCTCCAGGTGGGTCTTGACCGTGTGGAACGAGATGCCCAGCTGATCGGCCACCTCCTTGGTGGTGGCCCCGTAGGCGATCTTCTGGAGGATCTCCACCTCCCGGGGGGACAGGGGGGCCTCCGGGCTCGAGGGGCGGTCCACGAGCTGGACCTCCTCGATGAACGCCTGGGTGAGGCTGGGATGGATCACGGCCTTGCCCGCCATGGCCTGCCGGGCGGCGTTGATCAGCTCCCCCACGCTGGCGTCCTTGAGCAGGTAGCCGGAGACCCCGGCCTGGATGGCCTCGGCCACGCTGGCCCGGGACTCGTCGATCGTGAACAGGATGACCTTGGTCTCGGGGTTGTTCTCGCGGATCTGGCGGGTGGCCTGGATGCCGTTCATGCCCGGCATCCGGACATCCATGAACACGATGTCGGGCTCGGTGTCCGCGACGACGTGGATGGCCTCCTCGCCGGAGGCGGCCTCGCCCACGACCTCGATCTCATCGGCCATGTTGAAGGCCGTCCGGAGACCGTCGCGGGTGACCGGATGGTCGTCGACGATCAGGACCCGCATGCTCACCCTCCCCTCCCGGTCCGCAGGGCGGGGACTAGGATATCCTTTGAAGGAGGGCCATGGAGCAGAACCAGCAGGAACTTCGTGAAGCGGTAGAGAACGGCGCCGAACCCTCCGGGAACGGCGCCCCGGCGGGCCTGGTGGACCAGGTGATGGAGGCCCTCCGTCAGGTCAAGGACCCCGAGCTCGGCATCAACATCGTCGACCTCGGCCTGGTGTACGACGTCCGGATCGAGGACGGAACCGTCCACATCGAGTACACGCTGACCACGATGGGCTGTCCGATCGGCCCCCTGATCGAGGAGCAGATCCGGCAGATGCTCGAGCCGGTCGAAGGGGTCGACGAGGTCGAGGCGGAGATGACGCTCACGCCTCCCTGGACGCCGGAGAAGATGTCCGAGGAGGCCAAGGCCGCCCTCGGCTTCTTCTAGCCGTCCGGGTTGACCGACGCCCCATCCGCGGTACCGGACAATCTCGAAGGAGGCACGGCCATGAGCGAGTACGCGAATCCCGACGCGCTGGTGGAGACCGGCTGGCTGGCCGGGCGTCTCGAGGACCCGGCCATCCGGATCGTCGAGGTCGACGAGGACGTCACCGCCTACGAGAAGGGGCACATCCCCGGGGCCGTGCGGTGGAACTGGTTCGGCGATCTCCACGACCCGCTGCGCAGGGACTTCATCGATCAGGCCGGTCTGGCCCGGCTGCTCGGGGAGTCGGGCGTCGGCCCGAACACCACCGTGATCCTGTACGGGGGCAACAACAACTGGTTCGCCTCGTACGCATACTGGCTCCTCAGGTATCTGGGGTTCGACCGGGTGAAGCTCCTGAACGGCGGCCGCCAGAAGTGGGAGCTGGAGTCCCGGGAGCTCAGCGCCGAGGCGCCCGGCGTGTCTCCGGTGAACGTGGAGATCGATCGGCCGGTTCGCCGTGAGCTCCGAGCGCTCCGGGACGAGGTCCTGGGCAGTCTCGACCGGGCCCGCTTCGTCGACGTCCGCTCCCCCGAGGAATACCGAGGGGACAGGCTGGCCCCCGACCACCTTCCCCAGGAGCAGGCCCAGGTTCCCGGGCACATCCCCGGTGCGGTCAACATCACCTGGTCGAAGGCGGCCAACGAGGACGGGACGTTCCGATCCGCCGAGGAGCTACGGGAGCTCTACGGCGATATCGATCAGGCCTCGAAGGTCATCGCATACTGCCGCATCGGAGAGCGCTCCAGCCACACCTGGTTCGTCCTCAGCGAGCTGCTCGGCTATCCGAACGCCAAGAACTACGACGGCTCCTGGACCGAGTACGGCTCGCTGGTGGGTGCGCCGGTGGGGCGGTGATCGAGCCGGCCGGGTCGGATAGCATCGGGGCGTGAGCCCGAAGGACCTTGCTCGCCTCGAGCACGAGGCCGCCGAGCATCCCGAGCGGCTCCAGTTCGGCCCGGACTACGACGTCGAGCTCGAGCCGGCCGCGCACCGCGTCGAGGGGGAGTGGATCCGCGACGCCACCCTCGGGGCCAACGACGGCCTGGTGTCGATCCTCACACTCCTGGCCGGCGTGGCCGGGGCCCAGGTCGCTCCCTCCACCGTCCTGATCGCCGGCCTGGCCGGGCTGGTGGCCGGGGCAATCTCGATGGGGGTGGGCGCCTACGTGTCGGCCAAGGCGTATCGCTCCTACTACCGGGCCGAGCTCCGCAAAGAGGTCGAGGAGATGCGGGAGAAGCCCGAGGTCGAGCGGGAGGAGATCCGGGACATCTACCGGGAGCGGGGGTTCGAGGGGGATCTCCTGGAGCGGGTGGTCGACCGGATCACCTCGGATCCTCAGGTCTGGCTGAAGGTGATGATGAGCGAGGAGCTGGGGTTGTCGGCCCAGTTCGGGCGGCCCCTGGGCGCCGCGGCCGTGGTGTTCGTGGCCTTCCTGGCCGGGGGCATCGTCCCGGTGGTGCCCTTCCTGTTCGCCGAGGGCCTGGTGGCGCTGGTGGCGTCGTTCCTGGTCAC
>JBOGWD010000045.1:0-9896 GCA_050693275.1 Actinomycetota bacterium
AGGTCCTCCCCGGGGAGCCCCGTCTTCACCCGGACCCGGTGATTCAGGGCGGGCGACCGCAGGTGGTAGGCCATCCAGATCCGGGGCTCGCGGTCGGGCCAGTCGGTGCAGGACACGTCGGAGAGGAACGTGAACCGGAGCTCACCGTCGTCACGGAGGGTCCGGAGGGAGTCCAGGAGCCGATCGCGCGCCACCGTGACGGTGACCTCGCCCCGAGCCAGCAGGACGTCCTCGAACCGGTCGCGGAGGCGGTCGGCGAGGTCCTCGGGGCTCACCTGAGCGTTCCCCGCTTGGAGATCTTCTCGTGGAGGCGAAGGATCCCGTACATCAGCATCTCGGGTCGTGGCGGGCAGCCGGGCACGTACACGTCGACGGGCACGATCGTGTCGACGCCCTGCACCACACCGTAGTTGTTGAACATCCCGCCCGACGAGGCGCACACGCCCATCGAGATCACCCACTTCGGCTCGGGCATCTGGTCGTAGACCTGCCGGAGGACGGGGGCCATCTTCTGCGACACGCGCCCGGCCACGATCATCAGGTCGGCCTGGCGCGGTGAGGCCCGGAAGATCTCCATCCCCCACCGGGCCAGGTCGTGATGGCCGGCACCGGTGGCCATCATCTCGATGGCGCAGCACGCCAGGCCGAACGTGACCGGCCACAGCGACTGCTTCCTGGCCCAGTTCACGGCCTTGGCCAGCGTCGTGGTGAGGACGCCGCGCTCCACCTCCTCCTCGAGGGCGCGCTGCTCGAGCTCCCTCACTCGCTCCACTCGAGGCCTCCTCGCTGCCACACGTAGACGTACGCCACGAACACCAGCCCGATGAAGATGGCCATCTCGACGAGACCGAACAGGCCGAGCTGCCGGAAGGTGACCGCCCAGGGGAACAGGAAGATCGTCTCGATGTCGAACACGATGAAGAGCATGGCGATCACGTAGAACTTGACGGGGAATCGCTGCCGGGGCACCCGCTCGGGCACGATGCCGCTCTCGTACGGAGCCAGCTTCGCCGGAGTCGGGCGCGACGGTCCCAGCGCCCGGGCCACCACCATCGACGCCACCGCGAACACCGTGGCCAGTCCCACCAGCAGGACGATCGGCAGGTACTGGCTCAGGCCGCTCATCGCTCCGGGGCGATCCGCACGATCCAGTCCATCACCCGGTCGTCCAGATCCCCGTCCCCCCCGTCGGTCAGGTTGGCCAGGAACCGGAGGGCGAACCGCATCAGCCTCTCCCGGCGGAATCCGTGCAGCACCGACAGCCGCATGAGCTGGGGATTGCAGAGGGCCCGGGCGAAGGCCCGGCCCACCGTGAAGTACCTGCCGTACCGGCGGCGCATCTCGATCGGGTAGGAGTGGGCGAGCCCGGGCCGTCCGGCCGTCAGCGCGCCGTGAACGAGCTCCGCAGCGATCTCCCCCGACTCGATCGCGTACGCGATCCCCTCGCCGGTAAACGGGTTCACCACGCCGCCGGCGTCCCCCAACAGAAGGAGACCGGGAAGAGCCAGCGGGCGGCGGTTCATGCCCATCGGCAGCGGGCCCGAGAGGACGTCGCCCGCGGCGTTCGGCTCGGCGATCCCCCATTCCTCGGGAAGGCCCCGGAGGAACGCGTCGAGCATCCTCCTGGGAGAGATCTCCTTGAAGTAGGAGGTCGTGTTGAGCAGACCGGCCCCGACGTTGAGGATGCCGTCGCCGACGGGGAAGATCCAGCCGTATCCGGGAAGGATGACGCCCTTCTCCCACACGTCGAACCACGACTCGAAGTAGGTGCCCTGGTCTCGCGGGGAACGGAAGTACCGCCGCGCGGCCACGCCGAGGGGCCTGGTGGCCACCCGGCGGACCCCTGCCTTCTGAGCGAACCTCGAGGACGCCCCGTCGGCAGCCAGCACGTACCTGGCCCGAACGGTCTCCGGCTCACCGTCCTCCCGTCGCACCGAGGCTCCGACGACCCAGCCGTCGTCGACCAGCGGGGCCAGCACCTCGGTCCGCTCCCACACGGCCGCCCCCGCCTTCACGGCCCGCTGCACCAGGATGTGGTCGAGGTCGTGGCGGGTCCGCACCACCCCGTAGTCGGGGAGCGATTCGAGCTCCGGCCATGGGAGGTCGAGGGTGACCGTGGGACCGTACACGCGGAGGCCGTCGATCCGAACGAACCCCGCCTCGGTCGGGTCGACGCCCAGGCCGAGGAGCGCGCGGACCCCCCGGGGGGTGAGACCGTCGCCGCACACCTTCTCCCTGGGGAACGAGGCCTTGTCGGCGCACAGCACGTTCACGCCGTGGCGGGCCAGATGGTAGGCGGCGGCCGCACCGGCCGGCCCCCCGCCGACCACCAGCACGTCGACGTCGGAGCGGTGACCGTTCCTCTCCTCGACGGGGGCGCCCCGGGCGGGCTCCACCGCCACCGGGGGGCTTGTGAACGGTTTCACAAGCCGATGCTACCGCCGCCCGGAGCCTCCTCGCAATCGGGACGGGCCGCTCAGGCGTCCGCCGCGTCGCTGGCCGGGCGGGCCAGCGCATGGTCCCACCCCGCCACCCGCTCTGCCCGGACGCGGAGCATCCCGGGATGCTCGACCTGGTCGGCGTAGTCCCGGAACCCCCCGCCGGCCAGCATGAGGCGGTACTTCTCGAACCAGGTCGACATCAGCCCTCGCAGCGTGGGGTGTTCGGGGACGAGCGGCTCGGCTCGCCCGAAGAGCACGATCCCGGCATAGTCCCGCCATCCGCGCCCGCGGTCGAACGACAGGGCCACCCGGGGGTCTCGCTCGACGTTCCGCCACGTCGCCGAGTCGCGACGGCAGGACACGTACACGGCCTCCTCGCGCCAGACGAACCACAGTGGGACGACGTGGGGGCTCCCATCCGCCCGGGTGGTGGCCACGTGGACCACGGGCAGGTCACGAAACACACGGCGAGCGTCGAGGAGCCGCAAGGGACCATGTTTGTAGACCACCGTCGGGGCCGAATCAATCACCCATCGTCAGAGCCGGCGGAGGGCCACGATCTCGGCCATCTCGGCCAGGAGCGACGCCGCCTCGGGGGGGATCGGGCCGGCCTTCAGGGCCTCCCCCGCGGCCCCGACCAGCTCCTCGATCAGGGCCAGGGTGGCGTCGAGGGCCCCCGTCGATTCGAGGAGCGCTCGAGCTCGCTCCACCTCGGATGCGGACAGGTCCGGCCGGCCGATCCGCTCCCGCAGGAACCGGCGATCTTCCTCGGAGGCCGCCGTCACGGCCTTGGCCAGGAGCACGGTGCGCTTCCCCTCCCGGAGGTCGGAGTCGCCGTTCTTGCCCGTCACGGCAGGGTCGCCGAACACCCCGAGCACGTCGTCGCGGAGTTGGAACGCCTCACCAAGGGGCACGCCGTACCCTCCCAGGCCGGCCAGCAGCTCGTCCGAGGCCCCTCCGAGGATCGCCCCGATCTGCAGCGGAGCCTCCACGGTGTACCCGCCCGACTTGAGCACGGCGATCCGGCGGGCTTCGGCCTCCCCGGCGCCCCCCCGATGGGCCGCCAGGACGTCCAGGAACTGCCCGGCGACCACCTCGACCCGCATGCGGTCGTACCGGCGCACCGCCGGCAGCAGACACTCCTCGGCGAAGCCCGACTCGATCAACGCCCGGTCGGCCAGCACCAGCGCCATGTCGCCGGCCAGGATGGCGGCGGCGAGCCCGTACGCCTCGGGCCGGCCGACGTGCCCCGACCGGCGGTGGTCATCGGCCAGGTACACCCACGAGGCCGGCGACCCGCGACGAGATCGCGAACGGTCCATCACGTCGTCGTGGACGATGGCGAACGTGTGCAGCAGCTCCAGGGCGGCGGCGGCCCTGATCGCCTCGGCCCCCATCTCGGCGCCGGCGGAGAGGTGCCCCAGGAGGCAGAAGATGGGACGGAGCCGCTTCCCGCCGGCGCCGATGACCCGCTGCAACTCACCGAAGAGGGGCGTCACACCGGGATCGGCGAACGACATGGCCTCGGCCTGCGCGGCGAGGAACCGATCCAGCTCCTCGTCCACCCGCCCGGCCAGATCCGCGCACGCCGGCGGCAGCTCCAAGGTCCCCACGGTGCGGATGCCGGGCCGGCCCAACGGTCAGCCGCCCATCGGCGGCAGATCGCGGAGGAGCGGCTCGATCTCCTGCCGGGTGGCCACGTTGTCCCACCGGGCGGCGATCCTCCCGTCGGCGCCGATCAGGAACACCCACGGCTCCTGGAGGTTCCCCTCGCGGAGCAGCCAGTCCGCGGCGGCCCTGTTCACCGCCCCGTCCTGGAAGTTCGCCCAGATCTCCACGTGGATGAACTCCGCACGATCGCCGTACTCGCCCCCGAGCTCGGCCACCATGTCCGTGACGGGCCCGCAGAAGCGGCTCACGCAGTACACGGGCGTGGCGAACACCGCCAGGGCGGGGCGTCCGGCCCGGATCGCCCCCGCGATCGTCGCCTCGTGAAGCTCCGGGTCTGGGATGCCCCCCGTGGCCGCCCTGGAGTCGATGGCCTCGTCGGCCACGCCGGGCTCACCCAGGACGTGGTTCTCCGTGCGAGGCGCACGCTGGCCCGGGACCGGCACGAGGGGTTCCGGGAGCACCTCGAACGCCCCGTTCCCAGCGGACACATCCCCCCCGAGGTCGGCAGTGACCTCGACCTCGTAGAACCCGGGACGGTCGAACCCGATCTCATCCACCACATACACGCCGCGGGCGGCCTCCCCCGGGGCGGCCGTGGGCACGTCCGGGACGGGCTCGTCCTCCTCCCCGGGGATCGGCAGGAAGGAGGCGGTGGCGCCGCCCGCGGGCTCGCCGCCGCCGGGGCCGCCCTGGCCCAGGAACGAGAACCGGAGCTCGACGGTGCCTCCGCTGACGAACAGGTTGCCCCTGGTGCTCACGCCGACCAGGAAGCGGCTCGGCTGCCCCACGGCGAGGTCGAAGCTCGCCGGGAACACGTCGAGCCGCCCGGACGGCCGGGGCCCGCCGTCGGCGTCCCCATCGGACCCGCATGCCGCCGTGACGATCGTCGCGGCCAGCAGCAGGGCCAGCCCGCGGCTCACGACGCCCCGTCCCGGCACAGCGGCGCGGGGAGGGCCGCAGCCTCGGCCGCGTCGCCGAGGGCACGCTGGAGGTCCGTGATCAGCACGACCACCCCCTGTGGGTCGGCCCCGGCCGGGTCGGCCAGCGCGGACTCGAGCCGCTGCTTGGCCTCGAGGAGATCCGCCGCGGCCGCCCGGTCGATCTCCTGCAGCTCCGCGGCCAGCTCGTGGAGGTACGCGTGGGTCTCTCGATCGAACACGTCGGCGGCTCTCCTCACGTCCGCCTCGGAAGCGAGGACCTGGGCGTCGCAGAGTCCCTGGGAGGCCAGCTGGAGGCGGGCCTCCTCGCCCCCGCCGGCCCCGGCCTGGTCGCCCGAGCACGACGCGCCCATCAGGATCAGGACAGCGAACGCGATCGTCCTGCGCATGCGGCGCATCACCCTATCCTGGCCGAACCGCGCGGATCGTGCCGGGATAGACTCGCTTTCGGTGACCCTGGTCCGTCGTCTGTCGGCCGCTTCCGCAGCGTCCACCCTGGCCCTGGTGGCCGTGGGCGGGATCGTCCGGGCCACCGGCTCGGGAGACGCCTGTCCCGACTGGCCCCGATGCTTCGGACGGTGGATCCCCCCGCCGGAGTTCCACACGCTCATCGAGTATTCGCACCGGCTCGCCGCGGTGATCACCGGCGTCCTGATCCTGGCCACCGCGTGGGTGGCGTGGCGCCGGGCCCGCGGGGACCCGGGCGTGCTGTGGCCCGCGGCCGCGGCGGTGCTCGTGGTCATCGTCCAGGCCGGCATCGGCCGCATCCGGATCCTGGCCGACGACCCGGCCAAGGCGCTGATCGTGACCATCCACTTCCTGGTGGCCATGGCCCTGGTGACGCTGGTCGTGGCCGCAGCGACCGCGGCCCGTGTGCCTCGGGCCCGACCGGACGATCCGGCCCCGGCGTCGCGGGGCATTCGCCGCCTCCTCCGGTGGACCCTGGGAGCGACCGCTCTGCTCCTGGTGCTCGGCGCGTACGTCAGGGGGGAGGGCGCCAGCCTGGTCTTCCTCGACTGGCCGCTGATGGACGGGCGGCTGATCCCGGACCTCGAGAGCCGAGACACCATCGCCGCGTTCGCCCACCGGGCGGTGGCCGCCGGCGCCGTGGCCCTGGGCGGGGCGCTGGCGATCCGGGCGGGAGATCTGGCCCGGCCCCGGCACCGAGGCCTGGCCCTGATCGGCTTCGCCCTCCTGCTGGTCCAGGCCGGGATCGGCGCCGCCGCGGTGCTCACAAGGCTGGCCCCCGGGGCCGTGGCGGGCCACGTCGTGGGCGGGGCGCTGGCCTGGGCCACGCTCGTGGCGCTGGCCACGGCGGTGCGCCGGCGAACCCCCCGGCCGAGAGTCGATGCGCCGCCGGCCCGCCGCAGCGCCCGGGAGAAGGTGACCGCCTACCTCCAGCTCGTGAAGCCCGACATCATCGTCCTGCTCCTGGTCACCACGGTGCCGGCCATGATCCTGGCGGCGGGCGGGATGCCTCCGGCCTCGCTGGTCCTGTCCACGCTGTTCGGAGGGACCCTCGGCGCGGCCGGAGCCAACGCCATCAACTGCTACCTCGACCGGGACATCGACGAGGTCATGGCCCGGACGCGCGGCCGACCGATCCCCGCCCACCGGATCAGACCGGAGGCGGCCCTGCGCTTCGGCGTGATCATGGTGGCCGGCTCGTTCGCCTGGCTGGCGGTCACGGTGAACGTGCTGGCCGCGGCGCTCACGCTGGCCGCCGCGGCCTTCTACGTGCTCGTGTACACCATGCTGATGAAACGATCCACGACCCAGAACATCGTCATCGGCGGGGCCGCCGGCGCCATGCCCGCGCTGGTGGGGTGGGCGGCGGTGACGGGATCGGTAGGGCTCCCCGCCGTGGTGCTGTTCGCCATCGTCTTCTACTGGACCCCCCCGCACTTCTGGGCCCTGGCCATGAAGTACGCCGGTGACTACCGGGCCGCGGGTGTGCCGATGCTCCCCGCGGTGCGCGGCTCGAGGGAGACCGCGGTCAGCATCCTCCTGTATTCGGTGATGGTGGTGGCGGTGTCGCTCCTCCTCTACCCGGTGGCCGGGCTGGGACCCCTGTACCTGGTCGCGGCGATGGTGCTCGGGGGGATCCTGGTGGCATACGCCGTGCGCGTGCTGCGGGATCGGGGCGCCCGCGCGGCCATGGCGCTGTTCCGATACTCGATCACCTATCTCGGGCTGCTGTTCGCCGCCGCGGCGGCCGACCGGCTGGTCGGGGGTTGAGGTGCTGGGCGACCTGATCCGCGAGCACGGCTGGCACGTGCTGGGCGAGCTGGCCGTGCTGGTCCTGGCGGTCATGGTCACGGTGCTGTGGGTCCGAGCCCTCCTCCGCGGCCAGGCCCGTCCCGTCGTCTGCGACGGGTGTGGGCGAGCGGCCTCACGGGCGCACGCGGCGTGCCCGAGGTGCGGCCGGCCGCTCCACGCGGCGGGATGAGGGCCGCCGCCGGTGTGATAGAACACGGGCCGTGACCCGCGCACCCCGGCGGATCGTGCGGATGGCGCTGTTCGTGTCGGCGCTGGGCATCCTGATGGCGGCGTGCACCCGGGGCCTGCCCTACGACTCGCTCGACCCCGCCGGACCGGTGGCCGACAAGCAGGCCGACCTCTACTGGCTGGTGTTCTGGATCGCCGTGGGGGTGTTCGTGCTGGTCGAGGGGCTGTTGGTCTTCGCCATGATCCGGTTCCGCCGGAGATCGGCGGACGACACCCCCAGGCAGATCCACGGCAACACCCGGCTGGAGATCATGTGGACGATCCTCCCGGCCCTGCTCCTGGCCGGCGTGGCCGTGCCCACGGTCGGCACGATCTTCGACCTCGCGTCGCGGCCGGAGGGCGAGGTGCTCGAGGTGAACGTCATCGGGCATCAGTGGTGGTGGGAGGTCGAGTACCCGGACCTCGGCGTGATCACGGCCAACGAGGTCCACGTCCCCACCGACCGCCCGGTCGCCCTGAACCTCACCTCCAAGGACGTGATCCACTCGTTCTCGGTCCCCCGCCTGGCCGGCAAGCAGGACCTGATCCCGGGGCGAACGAACACGATCTACCTGGAGGCGCCCCGGGCCGGCACCTATCTCGGCCTGTGCCAAGAGTTCTGCGGCCTGTCCCACGCCAACATGCGGTTCCGCGTGATCGCCCAGGGCCCGGCCGACTTCGACGCCTGGGTCCAGAGCCAGACCCAGGAGGCCGCGGTCCCCCCGAGCGGCACCCTGGAGTCGGAAGGGATGGAGTACTTCTCGACGGGACAGTGCATCGGATGCCACACGGTGAGCGGCGTGGAGAGCGCGGTGGGGAAGGTGGGGCCGGACCTGACCCACCTGGCCAGCCGGGGAACCTTCGCCGGGGCCATCTTCGATCTGAACGAGGAGAACCTGACCCGGTGGCTGGAGGACGCGCCGGCGCAGAAGCCCGGCTCCAAGATGCCCTCCGGGCTGCGGGAGATGGGCCTCACCGAGGACCAGATCGAGGCCATGGTCGCCTATCTGCTGACTCTGGAATGACGGTGGCGGAGCGCGTCCGTAGCATGAGAGCGGAGGACTGATGGCGATCGCGGCGGTTCCCAGACCGAGCCTCTTCCGGCGCCCCCGGGCCACGTCCGGGCTGGGGTCGTGGCTGACCACGGTCGATCACAAGCGGATCGGCCTCCTGTACGGGGTCACCGCGTTCGTGTTCTTCCTGCTCGGGGGGATCGAGGCGCTGCTGCTCCGGGTCCAGCTGGCCGGCCCGAACGGCACGTTCCTCGACGCCGACACCTACAACCAGATCTTCACGATGCACGGCGTCACCATGATCTTCCTGGTGGTCATGCCGCTGTCGTCGGCCTTCTTCAACTACCTGATCCCGCTCCAGATCGGCGCACGCGACGTGGCCTTCCCCCGGCTCAACGCCTTCTCCTACTGGGTGTTCGTGCTGGGCGGGATCTTCCTCTACTCGAGCTTCTTCCTCGGCGAATCGCCGAACGGTGGGTGGTTCGGCTACACGCCCCAGAGCAACCAGCCCTTCTCTCCGGGGATCGGGATGGACTTCTACGCGGTGGGCCTGCAGATCGTGGGCGTGGCCTCCCTGGCCTCCGCGGTCAACTTCATCGTCACGATCCTCAACGAGCGGGCCCCGGGGATGAGCCTGATGCGGGTCCCGGTGTTCACGTGGATGACGCTGGTGGTGAACTTCCTCCTGCTGTTCGCCATGCCGGTGATCGCCATCGCCCTGTTCGAGCTGGGGTTCGACCGGCTCTTCGGCACCCTGTTCTTCAAGCCGGAGGCCGGCGGCGACCCCCTCCTGTGGCAGCATCTCTTCTGGCTGTTCGGCCACCCGGAGGTGTACATCCTGATCCTCCCGGCCATGGGGATCGTCTCGGAGGTCCTCCCGACGTTCTCCCGGAAGCCCCTGTTCGGGTACGCCGCGGTGGTGTTCTCGGGGATCGCCATCGGGTTCATGGGCTGGGGCGTGTGGGCCCACCACATGTTCACCACGGGCCTGGGGCCGGTGGCCAACACGGCGTTCGCGCTGTCGACGATGTTCATCGCCGTCCCGACGGGGGTGAAGATCTTCAACTGGCTGGGCACGATATGGGGAGGCTCCATCCGGTTCGCCACGCCGATGCTGTTCGCCATCGGCTTCGTGGCCATGTTCATCATCGGCGGCCTCTCCGGCGTGACCCACGCCATCGTGCCGTCCGACTTCCAGCAGCAGGACTCCTACTACGTGGTGGCCCACTTCCACTACGTCCTGTTCGGCGGATCGATCTTCGGGCTGTTCTCCGGGGCCTACTACTGGCTGCCCAAGGTCACCGGCCGGATGCTCTCCGAGGGCCTCGGCAAGATCCATTTCTGGC
>JBOGWD010000046.1:0-1325 GCA_050693275.1 Actinomycetota bacterium
GCCATCGAGGCGGCGCTTCGGGCCGAGGGTCACGAGGTGGTGACGGCAAGGACGGGGTGGGAGGCCGTCCGAGTGGCCCGGGAGCAGCTGCCGTGGCTGCTCATCCTGGACGCGACGATGCCGGACGTGAGCGGCTACGAGATCTGCCGCCGTCTGCGCTCCGATTGGCGGTTCGCGGACCGGAGCATCATCCTCCTAGCCTCCGAGTCCCTCCCCGAGCAGCGGTCGTTCGGCTTGGCCGCCGGGGCCGACGATTTCGTCCTCAAGCCCTTCGATCTCGTCGAGCTGGCGGACAGGGTCAGGCTGACCCGCCGGCGGCTCCTGGAGATGAGGTCGTCCTCCCCCCTGACCGGTCTCCCCGGAAACGTGTACATCCAACGAGAGCTTGAGCGCAGGGTGGCGGCTGGCGGCCTGGTGGCCCTTCTCTACGTGGACCTCGACCACTTCAAAGCCTACAACGATCACTACGGGTTTCTCCGGGGGGACGAGGCCATCCGGGCCCTCGCCGGGGTCCTCCAGAGGTCCTTGGACGGCCGATCCGAGGCCTTCCTGGGCCACGTGGGCGGCGACGACTTCGTCGTCCTGACCCGGCCGGATGAGGCGGGACGGATCGCCCAGGACGTCATCTCCGGGTTCGAGGCGATCGTGGCCGAGCTCTACGAGCGGGCGGATGGGGCTCGGGGGTGGATCGAGGTCACGGACCGGCGAGGCGTCACGCGCCGGCAGGGCCTCCTGACCATCTCGATCGGGGTGGCCACGAACGTCGGCCGGGCCATCGAAGACCACCGACGGCTGGTCGACCTGGCCTCGGAGATGAAGGAGTTCGCCAAGTCCCGCCCGGGCAACGCCGTGGCCGTGGATCGGCGGAGCCAGCGGGACCTCGGGCCTCCCGGGCGTTCCGCCGGGCCCGCTCCGATCGCCCCGGACGGGGATATCCACGCCAACCGGTCCAGGCCGGCCGGCCTCCGCCCCTCGAGCCTCGTCGAGGTGACGCCGACGTTCCGCCGGACCCCACCCAGAGCAGCGCCCCACCGGAAGCTCCGCCGCGGGCTCGTCGGGTATGCGGCTGCGGCGCTATTGACGCTGGGCCTGGTGGCTGGACCTGCGACCGTGGTCCTGGCCGAGAACGCCCGACCCGGGGAGATCCTATGGCCGGTGAAGCTTTGGGTGGAGGATGCGCGCCTGGTTCTGGAGCGCGACGACGGGAAGGACGTCGTCCTCCGCCTGGAGTTCGCCTCTCGGCGGGTCGGGGACCTCCAGTACGTCGCGGCGCGGCAGAGCCCCCCGTCGCTAGTGGAGGAGGTCACCGAGAACCTGGCCGAGCA
>JBOGWD010000047.1:0-1331 GCA_050693275.1 Actinomycetota bacterium
CTGCCCGTGACCTCCACCGCCAGCTCACGAAAGCGAGACACCGAGAAGACCCCTCTTATCACCGCGGCTCTTGAGGGTCTCAGCCGAGGCCGCCAGCGAAAAACATGGAGCAAGCTAGAGATGCTCGGCGATACTGAGGTTCAAACGGCGGAGCGCCTAGCTCCCGGTATCAGACGGGTATCAGAGGGCCCCCACCCACTGGGCAAACGAGAGGGGTGCCGATCCCTCGGCACCCCTTCTGACCTGCTCTTTCCCTTCGTTGCGCGGGCTGGATTTGAACCAGCGACCTCTGGGTTATGAGTCCGGCATTTCGGGATCAACTCAGGCATATCCGCTGGTCACAGGTCACGTGAGATGCTTCGTGATCACGTCAGATCATGCCAGCGAGCCATAAATTAGCCACGAGAATCCGGCCGGCCACCGCTGCCGCGCTCGCCGTCCACGGCGTAACGCAGGTCGATTCGACCCCCACACCATTGCGGTTGGCCCGAATCGCTCCGCCCCTGTCCCGCGTCGAGGTGGACGAAGTCGGGGCCCGATGCGGCTTCGGGCAGCTCGAGGAGGTCACTCCAGAAGCGGTGCTGGCGAGCGAGGTCCTGGACCACGGCGCCGATCCAGATCGGCCAGCCCAGGACCGTTCGCCTCCCCATCGCTCCCCCAGAGCCTGCTGCGAGCCCGATCAGCAGACAATCCTCGCATGGGAAGGGTGACTCATGAAGCGGCCGGCAGATAAGGGGTAGGAGGAAACGGCTCCCTGAAACCGAGATGGCTCTAGGACGCGATGCCGGTGGCCCTGGGCCCGTCGCACCTGACGGCAGCCCGGTCGAGTTCTACCGCCTTCTCCCCGAGGCGCGGAGTCCGAGGCCTGAGCGGTTCAGGGCGCAAAGGACCGGAGGGCCTTCCGGACCGCTTCCTCAGCCTGGTCCCAGGCGAACAGTCGCCCCAGACGGACCTGCACCACGCCCTCGGTCAGTATGGCCTCGGCCACCCCCGGCGCGAGGAACGCTGCTCGGAGCACCGGGTCTGACTGAGCCATCCCCGGGCTCTCGGCAACGGCCGGGGTACCCCGGTACCGCACGGGGAACGTCCGGGGCGGGGGCTCGGCCGGCGGGTCCACGGGGGTTCCCAGCTGGGGGGAGAGGATCTCCCCGATCCTGACCTCAACGAGGGCAGGGTCGGTCCCAGGAGCGAGGTTCAGCCGGGCCCGGTAGCGGTGAAGGTCCATCGACCGAAGGCCCGGGATGGACAGGAGGCGGTCCAGCGGCCACGGCACCCGAGCCGGGGGGCAAGTCTCGATGGTAGCCCGGGTCAGCTCGACCGTCGTGTGGAGC
>JBOGWD010000048.1:0-16129 GCA_050693275.1 Actinomycetota bacterium
GTGGCGGCCCGGCCGACCCGATCCTTCAGCCGGTACACGAAGCGGAGCGCCTGCCAGTCGGCGTCGATCGAGCACGACTTGTTGTCGACGAGGCCGGCCTTGAGCCCGACCTCCTGGACGGCCTCGAAGGACAGGTCGTTCTCGATCCCGGACGGCTTCTTCGGCCAGGCCACCCATACGCCGCCCCGGGGGGTCAGGGTGGCGGCCAGCTCCCCGAACCGCCGCCCGAGCTCCGCACGCTGGCTGGTGAAGAACACGATCAGGTCGAGCTCGCCCCGGGGCCGAGAGTGGATCCGGACGCCGTCGGGGATGGGGGCCAGTGCATCGCGGAACCCCCTCGGGGAGCCGACCAGGGCAACCTGGGCCCCCGCCTTGATGCCGAGCTTCGTGCTGAGCGGGGTGGCCGGAGAGTCCTTGTCAGCCACCTCAGGAGGCCCGCCGCCGGACGTAGTCGCGGAGGACGAAGTCGCCGGCCGACTCGGCCGACATGAGGAACACCCGGCCCGAGGTCAGCCGGGCCAGGCGCTCCATGAACCGGGCCAGCCCGGGAGCCTCCTCGAGCATGAACACGTTGATGGTCACGCCGGCCCGGGCCAGGCGCATGGCCTCGGTCAGGGTCCGCCGGATCGTCTCGGAGACCGGCGGCCAGGAGAAGAACACCTCCTCGCCCTCCAGGTGGGCGGTGGGCTCTCCGTCGGTGACCATGATCACCTGCCGGGACGCCCTGGGGTGCCGGGCCAGGAGCCGTCCGGCCAGGTTGAAGGCGTGCTGCATGTTCGTCCCGTAGACCCGCTCCCATCCGGCTGACGTGAGGTCCTCCGGCACCAGCCGGCGGGCGTAGTCGGAGAACCCGATCAGGTACAGGGTGTCGTGCGGGTACCGGCCCTCGATCAGCGCGTGGAGGGCCAGGGCCATCCGCTTGGCCGGGACGAAGTGACCCCGGAGCGGCATGGAGAACGAGAGGTCGAGGAGGAGAGCGGTGGCGGTCTCGGTCCGGGTCTCCGACTCCTCCAGCTCGAGGTCCTCGGGCGTGATCCGCACCGCTCGACCCGGTCCCTCCCGGAGCACCGCGTTGAACACGGTTCTCTGGACGGCCACCGCGCCCGAGTCCCCGAACCGCCACGGCCGGGTCGCGCCGGTGGGCTCCGCCAGGCCGCCGGCCTCCCGGGCCTCGTGGGCGCCCTCGCGATCGCGCCGCAGCCGCTCGAAGACCCGGGCCAGGGCTCGCTGGCCGAGCTTCCTGGCTCCCCGGGGCGTGACGTCCAGGCGACCGCCGGTCCGGGAGACCAGCCCGGCCTGCTCCAGGGCCCGCTCGATGGCCTTGAGCCGCCGGACGTCCGCCGCGGCCTCCTCGCCGAGGGCCCGCCGCATGGCCTCCTCGTCCACGTCCTCGATGGAGGCCCCGGGGTAGTCGCCCCGCAGGGTCTGCTCGAGCTCCTCGAAGTCGTGGAGGCGCTCCAGGGCGTCCACCGTGGCCTGGAGCGGCATGGCCTCCTCACCGCCGGCCAGGGTCGGCTCCCCCCACGGCAGGTCCGGGAAGAGCCCGGCCAGGTGGGACGCCAGCCGGTCGGCCTCGAAGGCCAGGTCCATGTCCCCGAGCACCTGACGGGCCAGCTCCTCGAGCTCCCGCCGCCGATCCGGCGGAAGCGACGCCAGCAGACGGCTCATGGCGGCCATCCGCCTGGCCATGCCCTGGAGGAGCTCCTCGAGGTTCCCCGGCCGGTCCGGGAACAGGTCGCCGTACCGCCCCATGAACCGGTCGAAGTCCTCTTGGGTGTGCTCGCCGCGATCGCGGGCCTCGATCATCGCGTTGAGCTCGGCCAGCATGTCCTTGACCCGCTGCGTCTGCTCGGGGGACAGGTCGCGGAGCCCCTGGGCCAGGTCCCGGAACTGGGCTCCGAGGACCTGGCGGGCCAGCTCGTCCATCAGCTCTTGGAAGCGCCGGGCCGCCTCGGGGTCCACGAAGCCGTACTCGCGTAGATCCCGGAGCCGGCCCGGGAGGTCGGGGGGGAGCGAGTCGAGGAAGGCCTCCCGGGCCTTGGCGTCGTCGTCGGCGCGGAACGACAGCGCGGTGCGTTCGAGCTCGAGGATCTCGTCGAGCCGGCGGGCCAGCTCCTCCAGCGGCCCCTCGAGGTCCAGTCTGGACTGCTGGGCCCGGCGGGCCTGACGGAGCCGGGCGGTGAGGGCGTCGGTGCCGGTGAACCTTCCCCGGATGCCGCGACGCATCAGGCTCCGCATCGCTCCCTCGGCGCCCTCCCCGGCCAGGATCTCCTCGGACATCTCCTCGAGGAGGACACCGGCGGAGAGGTCGGGTCCCACCGGGTCCTGGGTCCCGTCCCACCGGGAGTACCGGATCCTCACCCGTCCAGCGTACCCTTCGACCGTCGGAAGGAGGATGCATGGCCTGCGACCGGTGCGGGAGAGAGCCCGACGCCGACATGACCAGGTACGCGGCGTTCGAGTCCGAGGAGGAGGTGATGGGCTTCGTGCTGTGCCCGGGATGCAGCTACGGGCTCAACACCCTGCTCCGGGCGTACGTAGCGAACCGCGAGCTGACGATCCCGCGCTAGGCGGGCGAGACCGGCAGGTCGACCGTCGCCGTGAGGGAGACGGCGAACGATCCCGTGCGCGGCGTCGAGTACTGGGTGGATCCGGTGGTCACCTCGAGCTCGAGCACGTGTCCGGGCTCCAGCCGCCAGGCGATGCCGTGCAGGTCGACCGCGCGATCGACCGTCCCGCCGTCGAGCGCGACCGGCATGACCTGGTCGTTGATCGTGGTCCGGGTCCCGTCGGGCCCCACGTCGACAAGCTCGAGGAACACGAAGCCTCGCAGGCCCGTCACCGTTCCCTGGAGACGGGCCGCGGGGATGCCCACGATCGCCTTCGGCCCGGTCAGCGGCCCGAAGACGGGCTCGCGCGCGGCCGTGACGCCGAGCTCGGACGCCGGGGCCGGCTCGCCGTCCGCGGGGCCGTCGCCGCCTCCTGGGCCCGGGCCGATCAGCGTGCCGGTGATCAGGGGAACGCCGGCTCTGCGCTTCGTCCCGGGGAGGGGCCATCTCCCGGCGCCGTGGTACGTGCCGTCCTGGGCCTGCCACTCGATCCGCGGTCCGGTGTCGACGTCGAGGCCCTTCACGTACCGGTCGAGCCAGGCCATGATCCGATCGCCCGGCAGCGATCCGGCGCCGCCCGGCGAGGGGCATCCGGCCAGCGAGTGGCCGGAGCAGTACGCGATGAGTTTGACGGGCGCGTTCCCCAGGATGTTCCGGTAGTTGTCGAAGCCGTCCTCGAGGGGGAACAGGGTGTCGATGGTCCCCTGGAGGATCAGCGTGGGGGCCCGGATGTCCGAGGACCTCGTCGTGGTGGAGCGGAACGCGAACCAGTCCCTGATCGGCTGGCTCACGGTTCCGGTGCCGGCCGTCTCCACGAAGGCCTGGTGGATCTCGGGCGGGTACGTGCCCGTCTGGGGCCCGGCCGGGGACTGGAGCCCCAGCGCGGTGCCTGTGGCCAGGCCGGCCCCGTACAGCGCGATGTCCCAGGTCTGCTTGGGCACGTCGTTCGGGAGGAGGTCCCGGAGCAGGTCTCCCCAGGAGATCTCCGGGACGATGGCTTCGACGCGGTCGTCGATCGCGGCCGTGTTGAGCTGGACGCCCCCCGCGTTCGAGCCTCCGATCCACCCGACGCGGGGGTCGTTGGGGCCGTCGGTGAGGATCTCCGGCCGACCGGCCAGGTACGTGAGCAGGGTCTTGGCGTCCTCGACCTCGAAGCCCGGGGCGCCGACGTTGGCCTCGCCGCCGGATTCGCCGAAGCCACGCGAGTCCCAGGTGAGGATGGCGTAGCCGCGGTCCAGGAGGCCCGCGGCCAGCCCGGAGGGGGAGGTGGCCCTGCTGCCCGCCCAGCCGTGGGTTCCCATCACCACGGGGACCGGGCTCGCCGCCGAGGCCTCGGCCGGCAGCATCAGCGTGGCCACGATCGGCGTGCCGTCCGAGGACGTGACCACGATGTCGTCCTCGATCCGGACGGCCTCCTGGGCGTGGCCCGCCGGAGCGGGGGTCACCAGGAGGGCCACGGACGCCGCGAGACCTGCCAGTCGCCGTGCCACGCGGAAGGGTTCGACGCGGGGGACGCTCGACCCTGCCGGTCAGGCCAGGGGCGGCCCGGGACGATCCTCGGGCGAGGCCGAGCCGTATCGATACCCTCCGGCGGTCCCCTCATCGTCCCGGTTGAGCCGTCGGGAGAGGTGCAGTCCCTCCAGGGCGAACTCCACCGCCGAGGCGGCCGCTCCCGGGCTCTCCTCCTCGACACCGAGCCGGCCCATCAGCTTGGCCAGGCCCGGAAGCTCGCCGAACTGGTCGAGGAACTCCCCGGCCGGGGTCAGGTCGGAGGTCCCCGCGGTGAACCCCCCGTCGAACCGTGACAGCAGCGGGGCGAAGTCGAACCCCGAGAGCCGGCGGCGGAACACCCGGAGCACCGCCCCGGCCAGGGCCCGGCCGAGGATCTCCTCCTCGCGTCCCTCCTCGACGGTCTCCAGCTCGATCCGCCCCATCGACCCGGCCAGGACGGTCGGAAGGTCGCAGGGTCGAGGGACCGCCTCCGGCTCCCCGGCCCGGGCCGCTCTTCGCACCGCGGCCGCGGAGAGCGCCTCGACGTTCCCGATGGAGAACCGGACCGATACCCCCGAGCGTTGGTTCACGTGCGGCGAGCGCCGGAGCTCCTGGGTCAGCGAGGCCACGACGTCCTTCAGGAACGTCGGCACGCGGACCGGCAGGTCTCCGGCGGGCGGCCGGGCCTCCTGGTCCATGATCCGGACCTCCTCGTCGGTGGTCTCCGGGTAGTGGGTGCGCACCTGGGTGCCGAACCGGTCCTTGAGCGGCGACACGATCCGACCGCGGTGCGTGTAGTCCTCCGGGTTCGCCGTGGCCACCAGGAGGAGGTCGAGGGGCAGGCGGATCTTGTAGCCGCGGATCTGCACGTCGCGCTCCTCGAGGATGTTGAACAGCGCCACCTGGATCCGTTCGGGGAGGTCGGGCAGCTCGTTGATGGCCACGATGCCCCGGTTGGTCCGAGGGACCAGCCCGTAGTGGATGGTCAGCTCGTCGGCCAGGTACCGCCCCTCGGCCACCCGGATCGGGTCGACGTCGCCGATCAGGTCGGCCACGGAGGTGTCGGGGGTGGCCAGCTTCTCCGCGTACCGGACGTCGCGGACGATCCATGTCACCGGCGTTTGCTCCCCCCGCTCGGCAACCAGCGCGCGGCAGCGAGCGCAGATCGGGCGATACGGGTGGTCGTTCACCTCGCAGCCCTCGATGGCCGGGGTCTCCTCGTCGAGGAGATCCACCAGGTGGCGGATCAGCCGGGTCTTGGCCTGCCCTCGCTCCCCCAGGAGGATGAGGTCGTGGCCGGCCAGGATGCCCCGCTCCAGGCTCGGAAGGACCGAGTGCTCGAAGCCGACGATGGACGGGAACAGGGGTGTCCCGGAGGCCAGGCGGGCCAGGAGGTTCTGCCGGAGCTCCTCCTTGACCGGCCGGTCCGTGTGGCCGGAGGAGCGCAGCTCCCCCAGGGTGGACGGTCGCGCCATCCATCCACCCTACCGGAACCCTGCCCGAGCGCTTCCGGGCGTGCGCCTTGACGGAACCGGTGTCCGCCTTTACCGTTGAGGCCTCCCGTGTCCAGAACCCGTTCCTTCGCCGTGCTCGTCGCCTTCGCGGTGGCCGCGAGCGTGCTGTCCGCGCCTGCTCCGGCCTCGGCCCAGACGAACGGCGACATCGTGTTCACCACCGGCCGGGGAACAGAGCTCTTCGAGATCTGGGCAATGAACGAGGACGGCTCGGATGCGCAGTCCATCATCGGTGGCCCCCCGGGCTCGATCGAGGTGGATCCCGCGGTCACCCATGCCGTCGACTCTTCCCCGACCACCGTCGCCTTCGCCCGAAAGTCCGGCAACGACGAGACCTATGACCTCATGGTGAAGACGCTCGGGGTCCCCGGTGACGCCACCAAGATCACCGACGAGGACGGCACGGTATCGAACGACCGGGAGCCGACGTGGTCGACCGACCTGTCCGAGATCGCCTTCACCCGGATGATCCGAGCCGACGACACCTCGAACATCTGGGTTGTCAGCTCCGACGGCACCGGTCTGACCCAGCTCACGGAGACCCCGGCCTCCGGCTACGACGCCAGCCCCACGTGGTCAAGGGACGGGACGGACAGGATCGCGTTCGTCAGCGACCGGGTCGGTGGCATCCCCCAGATCTTCACCATGGACGCAGCGGGAGTGACGGAGACCCAGGTCACCTCGGAGGGATGCTTCGCTGCCAGCCCTTCATGGTCCCCTACCGCCAGCGTCATCCTGTACGAGCGGCTCTGCCCCGGGCAGCCGACGGGGTGGGACATCTACTCGATCGATCTCACCGCTCCCGTGCCCACCCCCGTCGTGAACACCGCGGCCAACGAGCGTCAGCCCGACTGGGCGCCGGAGGGAGACGCCGTGGTGTTCACCCGCTATCCGGCCGGCGGCGGCGACAAGGAGCTGGTCACCCTCGACCTGGAAACGATGACCGAGAGCGTCCTGGCCGGCGATCCGTCCGTGGACCTGTCCGCCGACTGGACGCGATGGGAGGATGTGTCCTCCCGGGCGGGGGACACGCTGCAGGGAACGGAGGGTGCCGACGACCGTGAGCGAGACGCCCTCCGCGATTCCCGGAAGCCGAAGAGGAAGGGGAAGAAGAAGCGGCAGATACCCAAGAAGGTCATCAAGGGTGTCCGCTTCCTCCAGATGCGCAAGGCCAAGAGCGACGTCTTCGTTCTCAAGGTGACGCCGAACCTCATCCCCCGAGTCGACGTGGCCCTTGCCAAGAACGCCCTTCCCGGCCATGAGAAGACCAGGTCGATGGCGAAACGCCATCAGGCCGTGGCGGCCATCAACGGTGACTTCGGCACCCCATCGGGGCGGCCCGCCCACACGTTCGCCGAGGACGGGGACCTCAAGCAGATCTCGTTCGCCGTGGCCCCCACCTTCGCCATGACCCAGGACGAGAAGACCACGCACTTCGCCCGGCCGTTCGAGACGGCGACGGCAGCCGAACACGACCAGTGGCCGGTCGAACGGTGGAACTTCGGGGAGCCTGGTGCCACCGAGATCTCCGCCTTCACCCAGGCGGGCGGCTCGCAGGAGCTTCCTCCCGCCAACGCCTGTTCCGCCCGGCTCCAACCGGTCAGCGGCCGGCAGTGGGCCCCCGGCTTCGCCGGCGTGGCGGTCGACTACCAGGTGGCGGAGGTCACCTGCTCGCCCACTGCGCTGGCAGTCCCGGGTCCCGGCCAAGTAGTGCTGTCCGGCCAGCCGGGCACTGACGGAGGGATCCTGGTGGGGTCGCTCGCTCTCGGCGAGACGGTCACCCTCACCTGGTCGATCGGCTTCCCCGGTGTCCTCGACACGGTGGGAGGCATCCCCCTGCTCGTGGAGAACGGCGCCGTCGCCGTGCCCAAACCCTGCACCACATCGATCTGCAAGCGGCACCCGCGAACGTCGATCGGAGTGACCGGAGCAGGGAAGATCCTGATGGTCGTGGTCGACGGCCGTCGCAAGGACTCAAGGGGCGTCACGCTGGGCCGCTTCGCCCGGCTCATGCAGGGCCTCAACGCGAGATTCGCCCTGAACCTCGACGGGGGCGGATCCAGCACGATGGTTGTCCGGGGGAGGAAGGGCGGGCTCCGGGTGGTGAACAGACCGTCCGACGGCGGGCAGCGCAAGGTGAGCTCGGCGGTCCTGGTGCTGAAGGGCAAGGACCCCGGCGAGGTGATCGGGGCCCCGCTCTCGGCCGCGCCGACGCTCGCCCCCGCTCCACCGCCCACCCGCGACCAGGCGGGTGAGATCGCCGCCATGGACCCGGCCTCGACAGGCGGCCTGGCCGAAGCACTGGTCGAGGGGACCTTCGGTCCACGGGTCGATCTGCCCCGGGACCTCCGGCGGGCCCTCCGGATCTTCAGGTCCTCGAGCTAACCTCCTCTCGCCTCGGTGTAGAGTCCCGAGCCATGGCGGCCCGGGCGTCGGTCCGGCTGGTCGAGCTTCGGGTCCTGGAGGGACCCAACCTCTACTTCACGCGCCCGGCGATCAAGCTCACGCTGTCGGTTCCGGGCTGGCTGGCCGCCGACGAGCGGCGGGCCGCTCGGATCGCCGCACGGGTTCGACTCCGCGGCGCGGCTCGTCCGGGGGCGCCCAAGAGCGAGCAGCGGCGACGGTTCGTGGCTCGCCTCACCGCGCACGTCACCAGATCCTTGGCGGAGGCCACCGGCACCCGATTGGGCGTCCGGAGCAGGCCGGGTCACGAGCGAGACCAGGTCGTGGTGGCCTACCCATGGCGTCGTCGGGCTGCCGCCGAAGCGCTGGGCGCCGAGGCGGCGGATCTCCTGGGCGTGCTGCTGCGGGCCAGGCGCTCCTTCCGCGTCCTGGTCTCCGAGCGCGCCGGGCCGCTCTCCAAGGTGGAGCCGGGTCCCGGTCCGTCCGTCCTGGCCCCCGACTTCCCCGTGGTGGCGGTGACCGGGACCAACGGGAAGACCACCACGGTCCGACTGCTGGCCCATCTCATCGGCGGCGCGGGCCGCTCCGTGGCCTACACATCGACGGATGGTGTGTACGTGGACGGGCGGCTGGTCGAGGAGGGCGACTACTCGGGCCCCAGCGGCGCGGAGATGGCCCTGGCCCAGCCGGGGGTGGAGGCCGCGGTCCTCGAGGTGGCCAGGGGCGGCATCCTCCTGAAGGGCATGGGGACGGCCCACAACGACGTGGCAGTGGTCACCAACGTCTCCGCCGACCACCTTGGCCTCCACGGCGTCTTCACCGTCGACCAGCTGGCCGAGGTGAAGGCCACCATCACCAGGATCACCAGGCCCGACGGCTGGTGCGTGCTGAACGCCGACGACCCTCGGGTGCTGGCGATGCGTCGGGTCGCCCGGGGTCGGCCGTTCCTGTTCTCGATGGACCCCGATCATCCGGCGCTGCGGACCGTGCTCGGCGAGCGGGGGAGGGCCATGGCGCCGATCGACGGGTG
This sequence comes from Actinomycetota bacterium, assembly GCA_050693275.1. Lineage (GTDB taxonomy): Bacteria > Actinomycetota > UBA4738 > UBA4738 > CALAEC01 > CALAEC01. The sequence continues at coordinate 9,048 of JBOGWD010000048.1, forward strand.
GCTGGCGCTGCTCCGGCCGGGCCGGTCGATCGATCCGATGATCCGCCTCGAGGAGGTGCCGGTCACCCTGGCCGGCATCTCGAGCAACCACGTCCAGAACGCCATGGCAGCGACGGCCGCGGCCCTGGGGGTCGGCGTCGGCCGCGACGACGTGGTCCGAGGCCTGCGCACGTTCGTCCTCGATCCGGATCGCAACCCCGGGCGGGCCAACCTGTTCGAGCTGGACCGTAGGATCGTGGTCATCGACTACGCACACAACGAGGCCGGTATGCACGGCCTGGTCGAGATCTGCCGGGGGCTCCGCGCGCCCGGTGCGAAGGTGTGGATCGCCTACGGTTCGGCGGGCGACCGCAGCGAGGAGATCATGCACGCGCTGGGGTACGTGGCCGCCCGGCGAGCGGACCACGTGGCGGTGGTCGAGCTCCACCGGTACCTCCGGGGACGGGACCCCGGTGACGTGGTGGAGCGCCTTCGGGCCGGAGCCCTGGACGGAGGCGCGGCCCGGGTCCCGGACTTCCCCGACGAGATCAGCGGGCTGCGGTGGATGCTGGACCGCTCCGGTGAGACCGATGTCCTGGCGATCACCGCTCTGGCCCAGCGCCGGGAGATCTTCGACATGCTCATGGAGCGGGGTGCACAGCGGGTGACCCCGTCCCGCTGCCGGCAGCTCGTTCGCCGGGCCCGAGGGGCGGCCCTGACGGCGGCGGCTCGGGGCTAACCGTCCAGGGCTGCCCGGAGCCTGCCGATCGGTCCACCCAGGCCCCACCGTCGCCCCAGGGCATCGAGGCGGGCATCGTCCCGGCTCCCCGTGAGCGTCTCCAGGTCCAGGTCGGTACGGATCGGCACGACCTCGCGCATGGCCGCGAGGTAGTCGGCCGCATCCCGGATCCTGGCCTTGAGGGCGGGGGAGCCTCGGAGGGGCCCGGGCCGGGCCCTCTCCGCCCGGGCATCCTCCTCCATGGCCTCCAGGGACGGGTAGGCGCGAACGAGCGCCCGGGCGGTCTTCTCCCCGATCCCGCGGACGCCGGGGAGGCCGTCCGACGGATCCCCCCGCAGGATGGCGAAGTCGACGTACCGGCTCGCCGACACCCCGTACTTGGCCTCGACCGCCTCCTCGTCCAGGACGTCCAGTTGCGAGACCCCCCTCCTGGTGAACAGCACCCGGACGCCCGGGTCACGGACGCACTGGATCAGGTCGCGGTCGCCGGTCACGATGTCGAGGCGGTCTCCGCGGCCGGCCCCGGCGCACAGCGTCCCGATGGCGTCCTCCGCTTCCCACCCCGGGGCCGAGACCACGCCCATGCCCGTGGCCCCCAGCACGTCCAGGAGCACCTCGAACTGCTCGGGGAGCCCCTCCGGATCCGGGGGGCGGGTGGCCTTATACCCGTCGTAAGAGGCCACCCGGGGCGCCGGCCGCCAGTCGTCGTCGAAGCAGTGCACGACCTCGTCGGGCCCTCGGTCGCGGACCAGGCGGGCGCACATGTCGAGGTAGCCGTGGAGCGCGTTCACGGGCCCGCCCCGCGGGTCCGAGATCGAGGCCGGGAGGGCGAAGAACGCCCGGTACATCAGGCTGGAGGTGTCGAGGAGGAGACGATGAGCCGGCACCGTCCCGATTATCCTGTGTACGGATGGAGCGCGACGTCCCCACGTCCGAGGAGGAGTGGCGCCGGGAGCTGACCCCGGAGCAGTACCACGTGCTCCGGGAGCAGGGGACCGAGCCGCCCTTCAGCCACGAGTACGCCCTCACCAAGGATCACGGCGTGTTCCGCTGCGCTGCCTGCGGGGCGGTGCTGTTCAGCTCGGACACGAAGTTCGACTCGGGGACCGGGTGGCCGAGCTTCACCGAGCCCGCCCTGGCGGAGGCCGTGGAGCTGCGAGAGGACCGCTCGCACGGCATGGTGCGGACCGAGGTCGTGTGCCGCCGGTGCGGCAGCCACCTCGGCCACGTGTTCGAGGACGGGCCGGCCCCGACGGGCCTCCGGTACTGCATCAACGGCGTGTGCCTGGTGCTGGACCAGGAGCAGGAGTGAGCGCGGCCACGCCCGCCCCCGTCACCACCGTGGCCGACCTCATGAGCGCCCCGGTGATCACGGCCTCGTCCGAGGAGACCGTGGCCGACGCCGCCGCCCGGATGGTCGAGGCGAAGGTGGGATCGGTGGTGATCGTCGAGGGCGACCGTCCGGTGGGCATCCTGACCGAGCGCGACCTGATCCGGCTGGCCGCGGACGTCACGCCTTCGTCCCAGGCCAGGCTGACCGAATGGGCCACCAAGGACCCCGACACGATCCCCCCGGACACCGAGCCCTCGGCCGCCATGGAGACGATGGAGCGCCGCGGCTACCGCCACCTTCCGGTGGTCGAGGATGGGAAGCTGGTGGGGCTGGTATCGCTCCGGGACCTGATCCGGGTGGCCCGTATCCAGCCCGTGGACCGTCCGGCCGCGGAGGTCCCCCGAGGCCTCGAGGGCGTGGCTGTGGCCGAGACCGCCGTGGGCGACGTCCGCGGCCGCCAGGGCTTCTTCCACTACCGGGAGTACAGCGCCCCGGACCTGGCCGAGAGCAGGAGCTTCGAGGACGTGTGGCACCTTCTGTTCGAGGGGGCTCTCCCCGATGAGCGAGGGCGGCGGGCGTTCGTCGAGGAGATCACGCCGCTTCGGCATATCCCGGCGGAGGTGGCCTCGGTCCTCCCCGAGCTCACCGGCGCGGCCGAGCGGTTCGTGCCGCTGGACGCCCTCCGGGCCGCGTACTCGATCCTGTCCCTGGGGTTCCCGCCCTGGCTCGACACGGACCCGGGGGAGCTCCGGGCCCAGGCCATGAGGACGTGTGCGGTGTTCCCCACGCTGACCGCGGCCCTGTACCGGCTGTGGCGGGGGGAGGAGCCCGTGGAACCCCGTCCCGATCTCGGCCACGCCGCCAACTACCTGTACATGATGGGGGGAGAGGTCCCCTCCGAGGAGCACGCCCGAGCGCTCGAGCAGTACCTCGTGCTGACGATCGATCATGGCTTCAACGCCTCGACGTTCACGGCCCGCGTGATCACCTCGACCGGGGCGGATCTCGGCTCGGCGATCGCCGGCGCCCTGGGGGCGTTGTCCGGGCCGCTCCACGGCGGTGCGCCCAGCAGAGCCCTGGACATGCTGGACGAGATCGGCAGCCGCGACCGTGCCGAGGAGTGGCTCCGCGACGCCGTCGAGTCCGGGAAGCGGCTGATGGGGTTCGGGCATCGGGTGTACCGAACCGACGACCCCCGCTCCGTGATGCTGCGCGACATGGCCGAGCGGCTCGATGGGGACCGGGTCGAGTTCGCCAAGGAGGTCGAGGTCAAGGCCGTCGACGTGCTGCGGGAGCTGAAACCGGGCCGGGAGCTGTATCCGAACGTCGAGTTCTACGCCGGCATCGTCATGGACCTGATCGGCATGCCCAGGGAGCTGTTCACCCCGACGTTTGCCTGTAGCCGGGTGGTGGGGTGGTGTGCCCACATCATGGAGCAGGCCGCCGACAACCGCCTGATCCGTCCCGGGGCCAGGTACGTCGGGCCCGAGCCGCCCCAGCCGGTCCCGGAGGGTTAGGCCCCGAACTCGGGGATCGAGACGATCGGCCGTCCATCACCCTCGGTGGAGGGTGACAGGCCGTTCGGCAGGCGACGGGATTCGAGCTCCTGGAACACGTCGCGGGCGTGGTCGACACAGACCACCACGAGATCACCGGGACGGCTCCGATCGAGAGCACGGCGGACCGCCTCCCGCTCCTCCAGCACGACCTCCGCGCTCCCGGCCCGGGCGCCCCCCCGGATGGCCTCCTGGACGCCCTCCATGATCAGGGCGGCGGTCTCGCCCCGCTTCCGCCCCCGGGTCCGCTCGTCCTCGCGGATGACGATGTCATCGAAGTGCCGAGCCGCCACCCTGCCGAGCTCGCGCATGTCCTCGTCACGTCGGTCGCCCGGCGTGGCGATCACGGCCACCCGGAGGTTGGCCGACCAGGACGCCGCCCCCGGGGCTCCCGGGCCGGTCGGCGATGCCGCCGTGACCCGCTCCACGAACTCGCCCACCGCCTCGAGCCCGTGGGCGTTGTGGGCGTAGTCGATGACGACCTTCAGGCCGTTCACCTCGACCAGGTTGAGCCGGCCGGGCGCCTGGAAGATCGAGGTGGTGAAGGTCCGAAGGCCCTGGCGGATGTCGTGGAGGTGGGCTCCGGAGGCGTGGGCGGCGGCCGCGGCGGCCATGGCGTTCTGGACCATCATCCGGGCCCGCCCCTCGAACGTCGCCGGCAGGAGGTGCGTGTATGCGATGGGCATGGTCCGCCGTCCCTCCCGTATCACGATCCGCTCGCCCCGCTCGTCGCGGTCGAGCACGACGGCCTTCCGGCCGCGGCGGACCCACCGCTCCACGAGCTCGTTGGACTCCTGCATCGAGAACAGGATCACCGAGCCGGAGCAGTGCCGCCGCATCTCCGCGACGAGCGGATCGTCCACGTTGAGCACCGCCGTTCCCGTTCGGGGCACGGCCTCGACGATGACCCGCTTCACCTCCGCCAGCCGCTCCAACGAGTCGATCTCCTTGAGCCCGAGGTGGTCGCCGGTCACGTTCAGCACGACGGCCACGTCGTTCCGCCCGTACCCGAGTCCCTCGCGGAGGATCCCCCCCCGGGCCACCTCGAAGACGGCGAAGTCGATGCGGGGGTTCTGCAGGACCATCTGGGCCGACTTGGGGCCGCTGGCGTCGACCCGCTTCACCAGCCGCTCGTCGAGGTAGATGCCGTCGGTCGTGGTCATGCCGACCTTCCGCCCCATGTGCGTGAAGATGTGGGAGATCATCCGGACCGTGGTGGTTTTCCCGTTCGAGCCGGTCACGGCGACGATGGGGATCCTGGAAGGGGTGCCGGGCGGGAACAGCAGGTCGACCACGGGCTTGGCCACGTACTGGGCCTCGCCCTCGGTTGGGTTGGTGTGCATCCTGAATCCCGGAGCCGCGTTCACCTCCACGATGGCCCCCCCGGTCTCCCGGACCGGCTGGGAGATGTCCGGGGTGAGGAAGTCGATGCCGGCCACGTCCAACCCCACCACCCGCGCCGCCTCCTCGGCGATCTCGACGTTCTCCTCGTGCGCCTCCCAGGTGCGGTCGATCGAGATGCCACCGGTCGACATGTTGCCGGTCTCGGCGAGCTTGACCGTCTCGCCCTCGGGGGGTATTCCGTCGAGCTCGTAGCCCCCCTTTCGGACGAGCTCCTCGGCATCGCGATCGATCTTGATGCGGGTGAGCACCTTCTCGTGGCCGATCCCCCGGCGGGGGTCCTGGTTCGTGATCTCGACGAGCTCCCGCACGGTGTGCTCGCCGTCGCCGGTCACGTGAGCCGGAACGCGCTGCGCCACCGCCACCATGTGCCCGCCGATCACCAGGACGCGGTAGTCGTTGCCGGTGACGAAGGACTCCACCACGACCAGCCCTCGTCTGGACTCGACGGCGGCTCGCTCGAACCCGGTCCGCACCGATGGGTCGTCCTCGAGCTCCAGCCCCACCCCTCGCCCGTGGTTCCCGTCGAGGGGCTTGGTGACGACCGGGAAGCCGAACCGGCGGGCCGCGGCCACCGCCTCCTCCTCCGTGCGCACGATCTCGGACTTCGGCACCGGCAGGCCCGCCGCTGCCAGGAGTCGGTTGGTCAGGTTCTTGTCCGAGGCGATGTCCACGGCCAGGGCCGGGGTGGACGATGTCATGGTGGCCCGGATCCGGCGCTGGTAGGTCCCCTGGCCCAGCTGCACCAGGGACGCCTCGTTCAATCGGATGACTGGGATGTCGCGGCCGGCGGCCTCGTCCACGAGCGCCTGGGTGGACGGGCCGAACGCCCGGCGCTCCGCCAGGAGGATCAGCGCCTCGAGCTCCTTCAGGAAGTCGAAGCCGGGCTCCGCCTCGACCAGGTGATTCACCAGGCGGACGGCAAGGTGGCCGGCCTCGAGGCCGACCCGCTCCTCGCCGTACCCGTAGATCACGTTGTACGTGCCCGGGTCCGTGGCGCTCCTGGTCTTTCCCCGGTACACGTGCGCTCCGGTCTCCCGCTGGAGGGCGATGGCCACGTGCTCGGCGACGTGGCCCAGCCAGGTGCCGTCGTCGAGGCGTTCCAGGAAGCCGCCCGGCCTGCCGAGCGAGCACGAGTGGTCCTTCAGGCCGGGCAGGAGGTCCAGGAGGGCCTCGTTGAAGCCCGCCAGCGCGTTGGACGGCCAGTGCTCGAGGGACCCGAGATCGACCAGCATGCGGACGCAGGGCTCGTACGACCAGAAGTTGGGGCCTCGGAACACCTGGCTCTCCAGGACGCGGAGGTCCGGTCTCGGGGCGGGCTTCTCCGACGCGGGCTCGCGCCGGGTCCGTTCCCGGGCGGCCCTGGTGCGTGTCGGCCGCGCCTCGGCGTTCACTCCGAGGCCTCCAGCTCCCGGTCCTCCGAGGGCGGGATGAGCCGGCGGGCCCGGAGGTCGAACCACGATCCGGTGGGGAGGGCATGGACGATGGCACCCGAGACCATCATGGGACGGTGGCCCTTGATCTGATGTGCGTCCGTGACGACCTCCCGGCCGTCGACGATGGTCACCGCGCCCTTCCCCACCACCTCGAGCGTCCGGTCGGGATAGATGATCGCCGCCGTGTCCTCGTCGAGACCGATCCCAAGGAGCCGGGGGGAGAGCGCCACCGCGGCCAGGAGCCGGCCCCACCGCCCCCGCTGCTCGAAGTGCTGGTCGACGACGACGTTCTCGACCAGGCCGAGGCCGGCGGAGAGGTGGATCATCCGATGCTTCGGGCTGGCGCCGGAGCGTCCGAACGCCACCATATGGGCGGCCACGGCGCTGGCGCCGGCCGACGTCCCGGCGATGATCACGCCCCGGTCGTGGGCGGAGGCCATGGCGTCCTCGAGACGTGTGCCTCCCACGACCGAGACCAGCCGGAGCTGGTTCCCTCCGGTGAGGAAGACCCCTGTGGCCTGGCTCAGGGGCTCGGACATCCCAGTGTGGTTGGCCTCCTCGCGGCTGAGGGGGCAGATGCCCTTGACCTCGCCCACGCCGAGCTCGGTGAAGAGCTCCGCATACCGAACGTTGGCTCG
>JBOGWD010000049.1:0-2202 GCA_050693275.1 Actinomycetota bacterium
GGGATCGACGTCCGGACCGGGACCGGCAGAACGGTAAGAAGAAGGCGAAGCGCCGGCACGGGCGCGGAAAGGGCCGACCGGTCCGGATCAAGCCCGGCTGCACGCCGTTCACCTTCACCCAGACCTACATCACCTGGGGCCCGGCGCTCGCCTACGGCGAGCCGGTGACGGTCGTCTACGAGGCCTCCAAGTGCATCAAGCCCATGGGCACGACCGTGGACCTCTCGGTCCAGGGCACCGCCACCGTGTACCAGGGCATCCTGGTCGAGGATGCCCCCATCGACGCCCGGCCCTTCTCGGTCTCCGGGATGTGGGACCGGCCCACCAACCCCGAGGGGTGGCCGCCGGCGTGGTGGGAGTGCGGCGTCAAGCACGCCCGGTACACCTGGGACATCGCCGACATGTACACGTTCGCGGTGAGCGCTCGGTGGGGCGTGTGGAGCCTCGACGTGACCACGCAGGGCCAGCAACCTGAGTCGGTGCACTGGGCCCACAACGGCTGTTCCTGATCCTCAGCCGGGGGCGCGCTCCCTGGCGATGCGGCCCAGCACACCGTTGACGAAACGTCCCGATGCCTCGGTGGACAGCTCCTTGGCCGCGGCCACGGCCTCGTCGATCGCCACCGCGGTGGGGATGTCGGGTCGGAACAGCATCTCGTAACAGGCCACCCGGAGCAGGGCCCGGTCGACGGCGGCCATCCTGGGAACGGTCCACCCCTCGGCGTGCTCGCCGATCAGCCGGTCGAGCTCCTCGCGGTTCGTCTCGACCCCCCGAACCAAATCCTCGGTGAACCCGGGCACCCGGGTGCCCAGGGCCCGCTGCTCCTCCACGACCTCGTCCACGGGGCGCCCCCCGAGCTCGGCCTGATAGAGGATGGAGACGGCCAGCCGCCGGGCCTCGCGACGTCTGGCCACGCGGTCACTGCTCCCTGCTGAGGTAGGCCCCGGTCCGGGTGTCGACCTTGACCCGGTCGCCCTGTTCCACGAACAGCGGCACCTGCACGGTGATGCCCGTCTCGAGCTCGGCGGGCTTCATGGCCCCGCTGACCCGGTCGCCCTTGACGCCCGGCTCGGTCCTGGCCACGGCCAGGACCACGGCCGCGGAGAGCTCGACGCCGATCGCCGTTCCCTCGTGCATGGCCACCAGGCCCGTGGCGCCCTCCACCAGGAACCGGGCAGCCTCCCCCACCACGTCGAGCGGGACGTGGAGCTGCTCGTAGGTCTGGCTGTCCATGAAGACCAGGTGATCGCCCTCCCGGTAGAGGAGCTGCATCTCCCGCCGCTCCACGATGGCCAGGCCCACCTTCTCGTCGGCCCTGAACGTGCGTTCCTGGACCGACCCCGTCTTCACGTTCCGGAGTCTGGTCCGGACCACGGCCTGCCCCTTGCCGGGCTTGTGATGGCCGAACTCGAGGACCGTCCAGAGCCGGCCGTCCAGGTTCAGGGTCATGCCGTTCTTGAGGTCGTTGGTGGAGACGCTCATCGCTCAGAGGACCAGGAGGTCCCTGGGCGTCCTGGGGAGGGGCCGGCATCCCGATCCCTCGACCACGACCATGTCCTCGATGCGCACGCCGCCGAGCCCCGGGACGTACACGCCGGGCTCCACGGTGACCACGGTGCCCTCGGGGAGCACGTCCTCGGAGCCCGCCCGGAGCGTTGGACCCTCGTGGATCTCCAGCCCCACGCCGTGTCCGAGGGAGTGACCGAAGTGCTCACCGTGACCGGCGCCTTCGATGACCGACCGGGCCGCCCGATCCGCCTCGGCCCCCGTCACTCCGGCCCGGACGGCCTCGATGCCGGCAAGCTGCGCCTCCAGGACGACGGCGTGGATGTCCCGCAGGCGGCCGTCCGGCTCTCCGAAGGCCACGGTACGGGTCATGTCGGAGTGGTAGCCGTCGGCCACGCACCCGAAGTCCATCTTCACCACATCCCCCCGGCGGAGCGCCCGATCCCCCGGGCCGTGGTGCGGCTCGGCCGCGTTCTCGCCGAAGGCCACGATGGTGTCGAAGCCCACGCGCTCGGCCCCCATCTCCCGCATGGCCAGGTCGAGCTCGAAGGCCACCTGGCGTTCGGTGACCCCCTCGCTGAGCTTCCCGATGACCCGGTCGAAGGCCTCGTCGGTCAGCCGCTGGGCCCGCTCGACCAGCGCGATCTCTCCCGGATCCTTGGCCCACCGGAGCCGCTCCACGTCGTCCTCGATCGG
>JBOGWD010000050.1:0-1089 GCA_050693275.1 Actinomycetota bacterium
GACGTGAACACCAGGACGTCGCCCTTCGTCTTCAGCATGGCCTTCAGCCCCGCGGTGACCTCGCGCAGGAGCTGCCCGTAGCCCGGCCCCCGGTGGTACACGAGGGGACTCCCCTGGGCCAGGAGGACCTCGGGCGGGACCGGCGTCGGCCCGGGGGTCATTAGGATCTCGGGACGTTCCATGGTTCCTCCAGCGGTCGGCTCGAGCCAGCGTAGCACGGGGCCTGCGAGGGTCCTCAGGGCCGGGCCAGCCGGAATCCCGCAGCCTCGAAGTCCTCGTCAAACGTCAGCGCCTCACGGATGCGCACCCGTCGCATGATGGCGAAGCTGGTGGCGTCGACGAACGAGTACGACCGCTCCCCGTGTCTCCGGAGCCATCGCCACGCCTCCTCCTCGGTGTCCTCATCGACATGGACGACGGCGACGTCGGGAGAACGCGTGACCGATCGGTGGAACAGGACCGCCGCTTCGAAACCGAGACGGCGTCGCAGGAATGTCCACGTCTCTCCCGCGACATGGTTCGTGGTCACGAAGGGACCCTCATCCGCTTGCCAGAGAGCCCGGGCGTCTCCGTGACGTGCATCACGGCCGAACTGGAGGGCGATCCAGTACGAGCTGTCGACGAATCTCACCGGCCGTCGTAGACGACCTCGTCGATGTCGCCCGGCTCCTCGTCGTACAGGCCCACGAGGTCGTCGATCGGGTCATGCGGACGCCGCCCGAAGCGATCCCGAACCGCCTCGCGGATCAGGGCAGCCTTCGAGGTCCGCCGCCGCCCGGCCTCAACCGCCAGGCGGGCGTCGAGGTCTTCCTCGATGTAGATCTGCAGCCGCTTCACCCTTCAGGAGTATACATCATCTGCCCGATGTATACATATCAGAGGAGCATGGCCAGGGTGTCGAAGAGGCGGTCGATGTCGGCCTCGGTGGTGAAGAAGTGGGGGGAGACGCGGATGCCGTCACCCCGGTGGTCCACGCACACGTCGCGCTCGTAGAGCGCCTCGGCGATCTTCCCGGCCTGCTCCCCCACGCCGACGTTGACCACGCCGCCTCGAGCGGACCGGTCGCGGGGGGTCCGGACATCCAGCCCG
>JBOGWD010000051.1:0-3784 GCA_050693275.1 Actinomycetota bacterium
CCCCCTCGCTGAGCTTCCCGATGACCCGGTCGAAGGCCTCGTCGGTCAGCCGCTGGGCCCGCTCGACCAGCGCGATCTCTCCCGGATCCTTGGCCCACCGGAGCCGCTCCACGTCGTCCTCGATCGGCACCAGGTCGATCCCCTCGATGTCCTCGAGCTCGCGCCAGGACCGGTAGGTCAGCCCGGCCACCTCGAAGCCGATCCTGCGGACCCCTTCCTCGCCGGCGGCTGCGGCCAGGACTGGGGCGAGCTTCTGGGGGTAGACGACCCGACGGAGGTCCGGAACCTCTCGGCGGGCCTGCTCCTCGTACCTCGAGTCCGTGAGGAAGACCCCGCCCTCCGGGATCACCAGGAGCTGGCCGCTCGACCCGGTGAACCCGGTGAGGTACCGAACGTTGACCAGACGGGTCACGAGCACGGCGTCGACGCCGATCTCGCCGAACCGGCCGGTCAGTCGGGATCTCCTCGAGGCGGCGCTCACGGCGGCCATGATATCGACCCCCACATCGCAGGAGGCGGCCCTCACGGACCGCCTCCCGGACCCGACGGCCACTCCCCCCGAGGAAGCCGCCGGACGAATGGGCCGCGCGGGGCTACTTGGGGGCGCCTCCCTCGCACAGGGTGAAGGACTCGTCGCCGAACAGGAACCGCGCGCAGTTCCCGCTCACCGAGGCCACCTCGAAGTTCTGGGCGAACTCCTCGCCCTCGTCGACGGTGAAGGTTCGCCCGTCGACCTCGACCTGGACCGTGTTCTCGTCGATCACGTCGATGAGGGTGACCGTCTTCCCGCCCATGGTGACGCTCTGCCCGGGGGCCTGATCCTGCTCGGCACCCTCCGGAGCCGGCTCCACCGCGGCCTCGCCGTCCTCGGTCTCCGCGGGAGCCGTGCCGACGCCGCCGGCCCCCGCCTCGGCCACGATCAGGGGCACGAACGGGTCGCGGCCCCCGAAGAACCGGAACACGCGGGGGGGCTCCGCGGGCGCCTCCCCGGCCTCGGTGCCGGGGGTCGCCGGGATGGGCGGCGCCGAGGCGACTGGCGTGGGGGCGGCTTGCTCCTCCTCGCCGCCGAGACTGGTGACCAGGAAGAACCCGGCCGCTCCCACCGCGATGACCCCCAGGACGATCAGCAGGATCCGCTCTCGCCGGTTCATGACATCACGCTCCCGGGGTCTCGACGGCCGCCGGGGTGCCGGCGGGCGTGGTGGGACTGGCGCCGGGGCTCGGGGTGGCCCCCGGGGTGGCGCCGGGCGACGGGGTGGCGGTCGGCGCGCCCGGCACTGCCGCACCGGGCCCTGCGTCCGTGTCGGTCGTGTAGAAGCGCACCTCGAGCTGGATCTGGACCTGGGGAAGGCCGTCCGGGCCCTCGGTGACCGTGATCCCCGGGACCTTGGAGGCCCGCTGGAGGGTCTCCAGTCGGAACAGGAACTCGTCCACCGGGAAGAACCCCCCGATCACCTGGATCGAGGCGGGGACCTCCGCCGCGTCCCCCTCAGGGGTAGCCACCGGGTCGCCCGGGGAGATCGAGAAGAAGTCCACTCCGGCCACGTCCGCCGCGGTCTGGAGCAGGTTGATGAGCCCGGGCAGGTCGGCCACGGGGGGCACGGCCCGCCGGAACCGGGCCAGCTCTCGGCGGAGCTCCGGCGCGTTCTCCGCGGCCTCCTGAAGGCGGGACAGCTCGGCCTGGAGGGCCACCTCGTCCTGCTGGGCCCCCTCCAGGCGCTCCTGGGCCTCGTCGACATCGCTCATCTTCGGCAGCACCAGCAGGAGCACGGCGGCCACGGCCAGCACCAGGGAGATCAGACCGGCGATCAGCGGGGCACGGCGACTCACTGCCCATCACCTCCCTGACCGCCGCCACTGCGACGGGCCAGCGCCTGCTCGGACAGGTCCACCGAGCTCGTGAACTGAACGGCCTCTTGGGTCCCGATATCGGTCTTGGCCGAGTTCGAGAGCCACGGGTTCACGAACCCGCGGACGTCCTCGAGCCGGGACAGCCACAGGGCCACGTCGCGATGCGTGAAGGCGAACCCGTCGAAGGAGATCTGGCCCACCAGCGCGCCGGGCTGGGCCACCTGGCCGGGGGTCGTGGTTCCCGTCGTGGTCGTGGTGGTGGTGGTGCCGGCGGTGGCGGGAGCCCCGACCTGACCGTTCAGGCCGGCGAGCCACGCCTGCCCCGGGATCACCAGCGACACGTCGCGGAGGACCCCGGACCACAGCACACGATCCGCCAGGAGGCTGTTCAGCAGCGTCCGGGTCGTCTCGATCTCCTGCTGAAGCGCGTCGATCTCCTGAAGCTGGTTGATCTGGACCTGCAGTTGGGCGTTCTCCGCCTCCTGGGCCGTGACGTCGTCCTCGACCTCGTTCAGACGGAGGATCTGCAGGAAGTAGAAGGCACCGAGGGCGGCCAGGACGATCAGGCCGACCACGACGACCGCGGCGGTCCGTCGGCGGACCCTCTGCCGCTCGTAGATCTCTGGGGGAAGGAGGTTGATGCGCACGAGATCACCTCTGCGGAAGGGCGAGACCGAGGGAGACCGCCAGCAGCGGCTCCGCATCGGCCATCGTCTCCTCGTCCATGTCCAGCCGGACCGCGACCTTGGCGAAGGCGTGCCCACGGTCCACCTGGGCGTCGACCCGCTCGTCCAGCAGCTCCACGAGACCGGGCAGCTTCGAGCCGCCGCCGGTCACCAGCACCCTGCTCACCTCGGCGCCGGGCGTCTGGGCCCGGTAGAAGTCGAGGGAGGACCGGATCTCGTCGACCAGGTTGGCCACTCGCGTCCGGCGGATCCCCTCGACCTCGGAGGCGGGGGGCCCTGCCTCCACGGGCTGACCCCGCTTCAGGGCCTCGGCGTCCTCCTCGGGGATCCCCAGGGATGTGGCCATGGCCACGGTCACGTCGCGGCCGCCCGAGGGCAGGATCCGCACGAACCGGGCCACACCGCGGTCGTGGACGCAGATGTTGGTCACGTCGGCGCCCACGTCCACGATGGCCTCGCCGCCCACGTCGGACTCCTCCAGGCCGAGGCCCTCGTCCTGACCCACGGACCGGATCAAGGCGAAGGGCACCAGGTCGACCCCCACCGGCTCGACCTTGGCCCGGACGGCGCAGTCCACCATCTGGTTGATCATCTGGCGCTGGGCGGCCACGACCAGGAGTCGCATCATCCGGGCGCCCTCCTGCTCCAGCTCCTCCAGCACGTCGTAGTCCAGGACGGCCTCGTCCACCGGGATCGGGATGAGGTCCTGCACCTGGAAGGGGAGGGACTGGCTGAGCTCCTTGGGCGGAAGGGCCGGCACGGTGACCTCACGGACCACCACGCGCTGGTTGCCGACGCCCATGGTGGCCTGGCGGGCCTTGAACCCGCCCCGGCCCCACAGCTCCCGAACGGCCTGGGCCACCGCCTCGACATCCCGGACCTCGCCGCTCTGGACGGCCCCGGAGGGAAGCGGAACCTGGGCGGCCCGCACCAGGGACGGCTGGTCCCCACCGAGACCCACCTCGGCCGCCCGAACAGCGGTCGACCCGATATCCAGTCCGATCCGACCCTTGGCCACTACTGCTCACCCTCCACGCGCACCGACCGATCCGACAGGTACTTGTTCACGTCCGACTCCCGGATCCGGGAGTTCTTCCCGACCCGGATCGCCGCCAGCTGCCCCGCCTTGATCAGGCGGTAGACGGTCATGTTCGAGACCCGCATCGTCGCGGCCACCTCGCCGACCGTCAGCAGGCGGTCCCCCACGAAGGGGCGGCGCTTCGGCATACCGCTCACATCCTCCGCGC
>JBOGWD010000052.1:0-5103 GCA_050693275.1 Actinomycetota bacterium
GTCGTACGAGGCGGGGCAGTCACCCCCGTCGACCGCCTCGGCGAAGCGCCGGAGGATCTCCCCGGGCCCGCGGGTCTCCCTGTACAGGGCCAGGATGAGCCCGGAGACCGCCACCAGCGCCACCAGGACCCCGGCGATCACGATCCCGGTGGGGAGGCGGGGGCGGGAGCGGCGGTAGCCGTTCTCCTCGGGGACGTCGCTCATCGGCGCGAAGCGTAGCCGAAGCTACCGGCCGGCGAGAGGGCGAACACTGGTGCCGTCGGCCGTGTCCATGACCTCCCACCCCATGGCCGTGAGGCCGCTCCGGATCTCGTCGGATCTGGCGAAGTCCCTGATCCGTCGGGCCTCGTCGCGCTCGTCGATCAGCGCCTGGACGTCCTCGGGGACCTCGAACCCCTCCCGGGCCAGACGCTCCAGGTCGAGGCCGAGGACGGCGTCCCAGGAGATCAGAAGGGAGTACTTGTCGCCGTCGGGGATCTGACCGGTGACGGCCTCGTTCAGCACCTTCAGCGCGGCGGGCATGTCGAGGTCGTCGGCCACCGCCTCACGGAACCGACGGTCGAGCTCCTTCCCCTCGGGGGAGATGCCGTCCCGCTCCGCCTCCGCCCACCCCGCCATCCGCTGCCGGATCCTGGTCAGCCGCCGGTCGTCCGCTTCCAGGGCGTCCCACGAGAAGTCCATCTCGCCCCGGTAGCGCGTGCCGAAGCACAGGAGCCGGAAGGCCAGCGGGTCCACGCCCTGCTCCGCGATCTCCGTGACCCGTGTGATGTTCCCCCTCGACTTGGCCATCTTCCGGCCCGAGAACCGGAGGAACCCGCCGTAGACCCAGATCCCCACCACGGGGCGGCCCGTGGCGGCGTCCGACTGGGCCAGCTCGTCCTCGTGGTGGGGGAACTTGAGGTCCGCGCCACCGGTGTGGATGTCGAACCGCCGGCCCAGGTACTTCATGGACATCGCGGAGCACTCGATGTGCCAGCCGGGGAATCCCTCCCCCCACGGGCTGTCCCATCTCATCAGACGGTTGGGGCCGGCGCGCTTCCACAGAGCGAAGTCCGCATGATGGCGCTTGTTCGGATCGGCCTCCAGCTGCCGGTGGCCGGGCTGGAGGTTGTCCAGCGTGTTCCCAGAGAGCTTCCCGTAGCCTGGGAACGAGCGGACGTCGAAGTACACGTTCCCGTCGACCTCGTACGCGTGCCCCTTCTCGAGGAGGATGCGGGTGAGCTCGATCATCTCGGGGATGTGATCGGTCGCCTTCGGGTACTCGTCGGCCCGCTCGATCCCGAGGGCATCGGAGTCCTCCAGGAAGGCCTCCGTGTACTTCGCGGCGATCTGCCGCGGATCCAGCCCCTCGTCGGCCACGGCGATGTCCATCCGGTCCCGGGCCTCCTCGCCGACGTCGTCGGTCATGTGGCCAACGTCGGTGATGTTCATGACCCAGCGGACGTCCCTGCCTTCGAACCGCAGGGCTCGGCGGATGAGATCCCCAAGCATGAACGTGCGCATGTTTCCCAGATGCGCGTACCGGTAGACGGTGGGGCCGCATGAGTACATCCGCACGGTTCGGCCGTCCGCGGGCCGGACCTCCTCGACCTGCCGGCTGAGGGAGTTGTGGAGCCGCATCGGAGACCAGGATAGGCAACCGTGCCCCGACCCGCGTCCCGGCGGCCGGGTAGGCTGGTGGCCGTGGACCGGGACTTCGGCCTCACGCCCGAGCAGCGAGACGTCGTGGGGGCCGTCCGGGCCTTCGTGACCGATCGGGTCCGTCCGGAGATCGCCGGGTTCGAGGAGCGGAAGGAGTTCCCCCGGGAGCTGTTCCGCGACCTGTGCGGGATGGGGCTGGGGGGGATCCCCTTCGACGAGCGCTATGGGGGCGGCGGACAGCCCTACCTCACGTACCTGGCCGTCCTGGAGGAGGTCGCCACCGGCTCCCTCTCCCTGGCCGTGGGCCTCTCCGTCCACCACCTCTCCGCCTTCGGGGTGCACGAGTTCGGCTCCGAGGTCCTCAAGGAGAAGTACCTGCCGAAGCTGTTCTCGGGCGAGTGGCTGGGGGCCTATGCCCTGTCCGAGGCCGGGAGCGGCTCCGACGCGGCCGCCCTGCGGACCCGGGCCGAACCGGACGGCGACGGCTGGCGTCTCAGCGGCTCGAAGCGGTTCATCAGCCACGCTGGCGAGGCCGAGCACTACCTGGTGATGGCCAGGACCGGTGACGAGTCCCCTCGGGGGATCTCCGCCTTCGCCGTGGAGAAGGGATGGCCCGGCTTCGAGTTCGGGGCCATGGAGAGCAAGATGGGCTGGCACGCGTCCCCGATGCGGGAGCTGCTGTTCGAGGGATGCCGGGTCCCGGGGGAGAACCTGGTGGGGGAGGAGGGGCAGGGCTTCGCGGTGGCCCTGGCCGCCCTCGACGGGGGCCGGCTGGGGATCGCGGCCTCCTCGGTGGGGCTGGCCCAGGCCGCCATGGACGCCGCGGTGGCGTTCTCCCGTGAGCGCACCCAGTTCGGGCGCCCCGTGATCGAGTTCCAGGGCCTGCAGTTCCTGCTGGCGGATGCGGCCACCCAGGTGGAGGCGGCCCGGCGGCTGTACCGAGAGGCCGCCCGGGCCCGAGACGAGGGCCGGGGAACATCGGTGTCGTGCTCGATGGCGAAGCTGTTCGCCTCGGACATGGCCATGCGTGTCACCACCGACGCGGTCCAGGCCCACGGCGGCTACGGCTACATGCGGGAGTACCCCGTGGAGCGGTACATGCGTGAGGCCAAGGCCCTCCAGATCGTCGAGGGGACCAACCAGGTGCAGCGGGTGATCATCGGGCGGCACCTGGCGGGAGACCGATGAACGACCGGATGCCCCACGGCGTCAGGCTGACCAAGCTCGAGACACACGACGACGATAGGGGCTTTCTCACCGAAGTGTTCCGCTCGGCCTGGGATACCGGGATCGAGCCGGTGCAGTGGAACGTGACCGTCTCCGACCACGGAGTTCTCCGGGGCGTCCACGTCCACCTCGAGCATACCGATTACATCGCGGTCGTCGACGGGTGGGCCGACGTGGGGCTGTGCGACGCGCGACCCGGGTCCCCGACCGAGGCCCTTGCCGTCGTGGTCCCGCTGCGGTCCGAGGAGATGGCGGGGCTCACCATCCCCCCGGGCGTGTTCCACGGCCTGTACCTCCACGAGCGATCGATCTTCCTGTACGGCCTGTCACACGGATGGGAGCCGGCCGACGACCTGGGCTGCCGGTGGGATGACCCGGAGATGGGGATCCCCTGGCCCGTGGATTCCCCCACGCTCTCCGACCGCGACCGGACCGCCCCCCCGTTCAGCCGGCTCCTGGCCGAGATCGGGCCAGCCCTCCCCGCCGGGCCAGACGGCGGATCACCGGGGTCCTGACCAGGCGCTCCCGCCACCGCCACGTCCGGGTGGCGGTGATGGCCTCCACCTCGCGCTTCCGCGCCTCGAGCTGGGCCCGGAGGTCCGCGATCTGGCCCTCCAGAGACCGGCGTTCCTCCTCCCGGTCCCGATGGAGCCGCTCGATATGGTCGACGCGCTCCCCGAGGGAGCGCTGGACCTCGCCGATGTGCCGCTGCAGGTCTTCCAGGGCAGTCCGGCGCTCCTGCAACGCCTGCCAGGTCCCGGTCTGGCCCAGGTGGGATCGCGCCAGCGTGGCGGCATAGACCTCCTCGCGCCAGCCGGGTGGTGACATCCGCTCCAGCCAATCGTCCAGCTCCTTCAGGCGGCGCTCCCCGGACCAGCCCCGCCGAAGGCTGCTGGGCAGATGGAGCACGGTCGGGCGAGCGCCGCTGGCCACGCGAACGTCCGGCACGGACAGGATCTGCTGCCACATGTACAGGTCCGACCACGTGTCATCGGGTCGGGTCCGCCAGCCGTGTGGCAGCTTCCGGTAGAACGCGAGGGTGTGGCCGGCGCAGACGAGGGGCACGAAGTTGGTTCCCGCGAGCATCGCCTCCCGGTACCAGGGCAGGGCCAGGTCGACGCTCCAGTCTCCGATCGATCCGTCGGGCTCGACGCGGATCGGATAGGTGTGAGCGAAGTCCGCGTCGGCCAGGAGCCGTTCCAGCTCCTCCAGGTGCTCCGGCATCCACAGGTCGTCGTCCGAGAGGTACGCGACGACGCGCCCGGATGCCTCTCGCAGCGCGGCGTGGCGATGGATCTCGCCGTTGCCCGGTCCCTTGGGATTGTCGAAGAACCGAACGCGGTCGTCCACCGCGGACAGCCGAGCCACGATCTCCCTGGTCGCGTCGAGGACGCCGTCTCCGACCACGAAGACCTCGATGTCCTCGACGGTCTGCGCCAGGGCCGAGGGCACCGACCGCTCCAGCGTCGGTCCATGGTCGAAGGTGGGCACGACCACGGTGGCCCGGATCGTCACGAGGGATCGATCCCGGCCATCGCTCGGCACGCGGCGATGATCTCCACGACCTCGGCGCCCTCGCCCCCGGTGCTCATAGGGGGCGGACCACCGTCGAGGTGTGCGATGAACGCCCGGAGCTCGCGGAGGAGCGGCATCTCGGTTGCGATGGGGATCTCCTCCACTTCTCCGCCGTTCGGCCTCACCAGGATCCGGTCGTCGTGGGCATCGCCGAGCCAGGCCGCGCCTCCCTCGAACCCCACCGTGACCTCCCGTCGCCGGATGGGGAAACGTGTGGACACCTCGACCCGGACCCAGGGGCTCCGGCCGAGCACCGCGACCAGGTCGACCTCCAGGCCGTCCACGTGCCCGAAGGCCATCACGGGCTGGGGCACCACACCGAGGATCTCCCGGGTCAGGGCGAGATCATGGGGCATCAGGATCCAGGTGCCGTCGACGTCTCGGTGCTGGTTCCCCCACTGCGTGCGGGTGCTGCGCAGGCCCGTGATCGATCCCAGGCGGCCCGAGCGTCCCAGATCCCGAAGGGCCTCGATCCCGGGGTGGTACCGCCACTTGTCCATCACGAAGACCCGGTCCGGTGCCCTCACGGCGATCCGGCGGGCGTCCTCGACGTTCGACGTCAGCGGCTTCTCCACGAACACCGGCACGGAGAACCGGTCGAGGAGCCGCTCCACGATCTCGGCGTGCGTGGCCGTCGGCGTGGCCACCACGGCCCCGTCG
>JBOGWD010000053.1:0-3258 GCA_050693275.1 Actinomycetota bacterium
AGCAGGCCAGGAAGCTCGAGGAACGGCTGGAGGTGCTCCTCCTCCCCAAGGACCCCAACGATCAGAAGAACGTGGTGCTGGAGATCAGGGCAGGCGCCGGCGGGCAGGAGGCGGCCCTGTTCGCGGCGGATCTCCTCGGGATGTACCGCCGGTACGCGGAGCGCCGCGGCTGGAAGACGGATGTGCTGTCCTCGAGCCCCTCGGACCTCGGCGGGTTCAAGGAGGTGGTCCTGGAGGTGCGCGGCGAAGGAGCGTACTCGCGCCTGAAGCACGAGTCGGGGGTGCACCGGGTCCAGCGGATCCCCGAAACCGAGTCGGGCGGCCGGATCCACACCTCGACGGCCACCGTGGCCGTCCTTCCCGAGGCCGAGGAGGTCGAGGTCCAGATCCGGCCCGACGACATCCAGAGGGACGTGTACCGGTCCTCCGGTCCAGGAGGACAGTCCGTCAACACCACCGACTCCGCGGTTCGTCTCACCCACAAGCCGAGCGGCATCGTCATCGCCGTCCAGGAGGAACGGTCGCAGCGCCAGAACTTGGAGAAGGCCATGCGGTATCTGCGGGCCCGCCTCCTGAAGCTGGAGCAGGAGCGGCAGCAGCAGGAGGAATCGAACGCCCGCCGGGCCCAGGTCGGGACGGGGGAGCGCGCCGAGAAGATCCGGACCTACAACTTTCCCCAGAGCCGGGTCACCGACCACCGCATCGGGCTGACCTCTCACCGGCTCGAGGCCATCCTCGGCGAGGGGGAGCTCGACGAGTTCGTCGAAGCCCTGACGGCCCGGGAGCGCGCCGAGCAGCTCGGCCGGTCGGAGTGACACGCGCGCTGGCGCTTGTGACCGTGCTGTTCGTGGCGGCCGGCGCGTGCCGGGCCGACGGTGCCGCTCCGGGCCCCCCCAGGACGTACTCCTCGTCAGACCTGGAGGGACTCGTGCTCGGTCCGGAGGAGGGACCGCCCGGCACGCGCTTCGTCGAGGGCGCCTCGGGGCCGCTGACCGTGGAGCAGTTCTGGCCATCGTCGTGCTGCCCGGGCCAGCAGGAGGCGTTCGATGACGCGGGCTTCCGGGCTGGGTACGCCGCGCTGTTCGAGCGGCCCGGCCGCTCCGGCGAGCCGATCGACACGCGGCCCGGCTACGAGCTGCTCAGCTCGCGGGCGGCGCTGTTCGACACCGAGGAAGGGGCCCGGGAGGCCATGGGATCGTGGCTCGACTACCACCAGGCGCCGGAGCTGGATCCCCTTCCCGTGGACGGCCTGGGCCAGGAGGCCGAGGCCTACGTGGGAAGCCCCGACGCGCCCGCGGAGACCGTGGTCCTGTACGTCTGGCGGATGGGCCGGCTGGTGCTGTACCTGCGGGCGTCCATGGGGACCGGGACCATCCCCGTTCAGCGGACCCGGGAGCTGGCGGACCGGATGGACCGGCGGGCCTCGTGAGGCCGGCCGAGGTGGTGACCCGGGCCGCCGGCTATCTGGTCCGGCACGACGTCGAGAGCCCCCGGGACACCGCCGAGGCCCTGCTGATGTACTTCCTGGGGACCGACCGCGCCGGGCTGTACGCTCGCACCGAGGGCCTGGACACCCGAACGGCCCACCTGTTCGGCCGGGCGCTGTGCCAGCGCTGTCACGGGGTTCCGCTCCAGTACCTCACCGGCGAGCAGCAGTTCTTCGACCTGGTGCTGGGGGTGGCTCCCGGGGTGTTCGTTCCCAGGCCGGAGACCGAGGTCCTGGTGGAGCGGTCCGTGGAAGTGCTCCCGGACGAGGGGACGGCCGTCGACGTCGGAACGGGGACGGGCGCCGTGGCCCTGGCCATCAAGCGCTTCCGGCCGGGCGCATCGGTGTGGGCCACCGACGTGTCCGAGGACGCCGTCCGGGTGACCCGGGCCAACGCGTCCCGGCACGACCTGGCCGTGGAGGTCCTCCCCGGCGACCTGCTGTCCCCATTGCCGGAGCCGCTCCGGGGCCAGGTCGACCTCGTGGTGGGCAACCCCCCGTACGTCACCCGCGAGGAGTACGCGGGCCTACCCGCCGAGATCCGGGCCGAGCCGTACCAGGCCCTGGTGGGAGGGACCGACGTCCACCGCCGGCTGGCCGATGAAGCCCCGTCGTGGCTCCGGCCCGGGGGGTGGCTGGCCCTGGAGATCGGGGCGTCGCAGGGGGAGAGGGTTCGCGAACTCCTGGCCGGCCGGTTCGAGGACGTCGAGGTCCTGCCGGACCTGGCCGGGCGGGACCGCGTGGTGCGGGCATGCCTTCGGTCTTCGAGCTGACCGGGCCCGACGAGGTCCCGCTCGCCGCGGCCACAGAGGCGCTGGCCCGCGGCGAGCTGGTGGTCCTCCCGACCGACACCGTCTACGGTGTGGCCGCCCGTCCCGATCTCGCCGGTGCCACGGCCCGGCTGTTCGAGGCGAAGCGCCGTCCTCGGGGCCTGACGCTTCCAGTCCTGGCCTCGGATCTGGGGCAGGCGGACGACGTGGGGAGGTTCGACCAGCGGGCCCGGACACTGGCCGGGCGGTTCTGGCCCGGTGCCCTCACGCTCATCCTGCCCCGCGGCGCGGCGTCCGCCGCGTGGGACCTCGGGGCGGAGCGGGCGACGGTGGCCCTGCGGGTGCCGGACCAGGCCGTGGCCCGATCGCTCCTGCGGCGGACCGGCCCGCTGGCGGCCACGAGCGCGAACCTCTCGGGCCGGCCGACCCCGGAGGAGTGCGGCGGGGTGCGGGAGGCGCTGGGCGACGCCGTGGCCGTGTACCTCTGCTCGGGACGGCTCTCGCCGATCCCCTCGACCATCGTCGACCTGACCGGGTCCGAGGCCAGGATGGTGCGCGATGGCGCCGTATCTCCCGAAGAGGTGCTGGCCGCCCTGCGCTAGACTTCCGGGGTGTTCCGGGTCCTCCTCGTGTGCACCGGCAACATCTGCCGCTCACCGATGGCCCACGGGTTCCTCGAGGAGCGGTCCCGGAGACTGCTCGCCGGTGCCCTCAGAGTCCGATCCGCGGGTACGTGGGCCCGACGGGGCCATCTCGCCACCGACGAGGCGGTGGCCACGGCGGCGGAGCGCGGCATCGACATCGCCGAACACCGGTCGGCCCCGTTCGCTCACGATCTGGCGTCCTGGGCCGACCTGGTGATCACGATGACGGCCGAGCAGCGGGACGAGGTCCTCGACACGGCGCCCGAGGCGGCCCCGAAGGCGTTCACGCTCAAGGAGCTCGTGGCGCTCCTGGGGGCGCTCCCGCCGCGACTCGGCGAGCCCGACCGCGAGGCTCTGG
>JBOGWD010000054.1:0-1603 GCA_050693275.1 Actinomycetota bacterium
CAGTCGGGTCGGGTCGCCCAGGATCCGGAAGTACCGGGACAGGGCTTCGGTCTCCCCCGCCTCTGAGGCCGGTGCTCGCCTCGCCTTCGCCGTCGGCGTCGTCCCGCCCATTCGGTCCTCCCAGTCCCTGGCTAATATCAGGTTTTCCTGATACTAGCACGATGGCCCCATTCGAGGGCAGGGCACGAGTCATTGCGACATGACCTTGCAACGACGGCTCCCCGCCCCCGACGCTTCAGCGTTCCGGGCCGTCAGCGTGCTGCATGGGGCCGGCTCCGCCTGCGACGGGCGAGGCGGGCCTCGGCCGCATCCACCGGCGAGAAGACCGGGCAGCCGATCTGGTCATCGCGCCCGAACAGCAGGTTCGGGATGATCGTCGCCTCGCACCCGGGGAGCCCGCGCCACGCCGCGATCAGCGCGGTGGCCCCGTAGAAGAGGGGGCCGCGCCGCGCGTGTACGGGATGGAGAACAGGGCCACGAGCGCCACACAGTTGACCAGGAGCCCACCGGAGCCGGTGAAGCGGATCGGGCCATCGGAGGATCGCCGCGCGACCAGCACGATGGCCACCATGGCCGAAGGGAAGACCACCAGACCGAGGACAGCCTCACGCAGCTGGATCCCCCAGATGCCGCCTCTCCCCTGGATGACTGCCAGCGTGAGCAGATACAGCCCCACCACAACCCGGAAGGCGGTCCCGATCAAGCCGATCCTCCGTGGAGTCATCCTGCGGACCTTTCCGGGGAGACGGAGAGTCCGGCCAGCATCAGGTCCAGCCCCTCCTCGAAGCACCGGTCTGGGTCGCACTCGGCGATCATCGCCGCCGCGGCCGAGGCCAGATCGGGCGGGGTCCCCGGCGGCAGGGACTGACCCAGGTAGAGGAGGACCTCCCGCTCGGGCAGGGCCGTGGTCTGAGCCGGCTCGCACTGGACACCGAGCATGGATCGCTCGGCATACCCGTATCCGGCGGCGTAGGAGAGCACCGGGCGGAGGACGGCGGCGGGCTCCCGAACCCCCCCGGCGTCCAGGACGTCGAGGTACGCCCTGAACAATTCCAGCTCCGAGCGGGGCAACCCGGAGCACCGGAGGATCAACGGCGCCGCCTGGGGGTGACGCCGGAAGAGGTCCCGCAGGGACCGGGCCAGCCCCCGGAGGGCCTCGGCGGGGCCCTCGGAGGCGTCTGGGAGGGCGACCTCTTCCCACAGCAGCTCGGCGATCCCGTCGAGCAGGCGGTCCTTGCTCTCCGCGTGGTAGTGGACCGTCATCGGATCCACGCCCAGCTCGGTGCCCAGACGGCGCATGGTCAGCGCCTCGAGACCTTGGCGGTCGGCGAGCCCGAGGGCGGCCATAAGGACTCGGCGGCGGTCCAGCCGGGTCCGGCTGGCGGTGTCGGTGGCGGCGCTCATCTCACTTCCTCCACTGGGTTGACGGAACTCTAGACGGAACTCTAGATGTGGGCGCCAAGGACGTTGTTCAGGGACTGGCGTAGGCGGGCCATCGGGGCTTGACCTCCCAGGCCTCCATGGGGTCTTCGATGGTTGTAGCGCTCGAGCCACGCCGCGAGAGCTACTCCCCGCTGGTCTGAGTTCTGGTAGATCGCGGCGT
>JBOGWD010000055.1:0-1817 GCA_050693275.1 Actinomycetota bacterium
GGCCCCGACCGGCCCGTCCGGGGGGTAGGCTTCCAGGGTCACCGATGGGGAGAGGACGTTGATGCGGTTCGGGGTCTGTTTCGCGCCCGACCCACCCCCCCGGCGGTGGGTCGACCTGGCCAAGCACGCCGAGGGGAACGGCTTCGACTACGTGTGGATGTGGGACTCCCACGTGCTCTGGCAGGACGTCTACCCCACGTTCACCCTCATGGCCACCGCGACCGAGCGGATCCGGATGGGGCCGCTGGTGACGAACCCCGTCACCCGGGATCCGACGGTGACGGCCAGCGTCCTGGCCACGCTCGACGATCTCTCCGGCGGGCGGATGGTCATGGGCATCGGCCGCGGCGACAGCGCCCGGCGGGTCATCGGGAAAGCGCCGGTCACCGTGGAGCGCATGGAGTGGGCGGCCCGCCTGATCCGGGATCTCGTGGCGGGCAGGGAGGTCGACTACGAGGGGACCCCCATCCAGCTCAAGTGGGCTCGGTGGGATCTCCCGGTCTGGATGGCCGCCTACGGCCCGAAGTCGCTCCGGGCCGTCGGCCGGGTCGCCGACGGGCTCGTCATGCAGCTCGCCGACCCGTTCATCATCGAGTGGTCCCTGGCTTACGTCCGGCAGGGGGCGGAGGAAGCGGGGCGGGATCCCGCCGACATCAAGATCATGAGCGCGGCGCCCACGTTCGTCGGCGACGACCTGGCCGCGGCCCGGGACCAGGTCCGGTGGTTCCCCGCCCTGGTGTCGAACCATGTCGTCGACCTGGTCAACCGCTACGCCGGCGACGAGCTGCCGAAAGAGCTTACGGACTACATCAAGGCCCGTGACCATTACGACTACCAGGATCACGGGCGGCGTGGGGCCGAACACGCCGAGTTCGTGACCGACGAGATCGTGGACCGGTTCTGCGTCATCGGGACCGTCGAGCAGTGCAAGGAGAAGCTGCGCACCCTCGAGGAGCTGGGCGTGGACCAGTTCAACATCTACGCCATGTCCGTGGAGGGCCCCGATGCGATCATCGAGACGTACGGCAAGGAGATCGTCCCCGAGTTCGCTTGACGAGAGAGGAGGAGGGAGATGACCACGGTACGAACGGCCGTGATCCAGGCGCACGCCAACATGTCGAAGCAGGAGGCCGTCGAGAAGCACATCGAGCTGATCGGGAAGGCCGCGGCCGATGGGGCTCAGGTCACCTGCCTGCAGGAGATCTTCCACGGCCCGTACTTCCCGGCCGAGCAGGATGCGAAGTGGTACGCGGAGGCGGAGCCGGAGGACGGCCCGACCGTCACGCGGATGCGGGAGGTGGCTCGTGAGCACGGGATGGTGCTCGTGGTGCCTTTCTATGAGGAGGCCCAGGCCGGCGTGTACTACAACACCGCCGTGGTGATCGAGTCCGACGGGTCGATCCTGGGGAAGTACCGCAAGGCCCACATCCCCCACGTGGGCCCGTGCTTCTGGGAGAAGTTCTACTTCAAGCCCGGCAACCTGGGGTATCCGGTCTTCGATTCGTCGGTGGGGAAGATCGGACTGATCATCTGCTACGACCGGCACTTCCCCGAGATCGGCCGGGCCCTCGGCCTCAAGGGCGCCGAGATCGTGTTCAACCCCTCGGCCACCGTGGAGTCGCTCTCGAAGTACCTGTGGGAGCTGGAGCAGCCCGCGCACGCCGTGGCGAACGGCTACTGGATCGCCGCGATCAACCGGGTCGGGGTGGAGTCGCCGCTGTCGTCGGCGAAGTTCTACGGGTCCTCGTACTTCTGCGACCCGCGCGGGCAGATCGTGGCCCAGGCCTCGGACTCCGAGGACGAGGTGCTGGTGGCCG
>JBOGWD010000056.1:0-42819 GCA_050693275.1 Actinomycetota bacterium
GCGGAGTTCGAGATGTTCCCTCCCCACTGCATCGTGGGCACGGACGAGCACGACCTGGTCGCGGAGCTCCGGGACCTCGAGCCGAAGGCGGCGGCCGTCATCGAGAAGCGGCGGTACTCCGCCTTCTTCGAGACCGAGCTGGAGCAGGTGTTGAAGGAGCTCAGGCCGGACGAGGTGCACATCTGCGGGTTCTGCACCGACATCTGCGTGCTCCACACCACCTCCGACCTGCGCAGCCGCGACTACGGCGTGGTGGTGCGGTCGGAAGGCTGTGAGACGTTCGACGCACCCGGCCACGACCACCGGGAGGTCAACCGCTGGGCGCTGTCCCACATCGAGAATATCCTCGGGGCCGGGGTGGTCTGAGGCCGTGACGGGGGTGCCGCTCCGGGCCCCCGTCCTGTGGGCCACGGGCCTGGCCCCCGTGCGCCGGTTCGTCACCGGCAGCCCGTTGGGGCGCCGGGTCGCGCTTCGCTTCGTGGCCGGAGAGTCCCTGGAGGAGGGGCTTGCCGCCGCCCGGTCGCTGGATCGTCGGGGGATCCGGGCGATGCTCGATCATCTCGGCGAGAACGTGACCTCTTCCGGGCAGGCCTCCGCAGCGGCCGACGGGTACGTCCTGGCCCTGAAGCGGATCCACGAGGCCCAGGGGCTCGACTGCAACAGCGCCATCAAGCTCACCCAGCTGGGGCTCGACCGCTCCCTCGATCTGTGCCTGGAGAACGCGGAGCGGGTCCTGGCCGCCGCCGAGGCCGCCGGCATGCTGGTGATGATCGACATGGAGAGTAGCGAGTACGTGGACCGAACGCTCCAGGTCCTCCGCCGGGTCCGGGAGCGGCACCCGGGCGTGGGAGTGGCCCTCCAGTCGTACCTCCGCCGGACGCCCGAGGACGTGTTCCGGCTGCCGCCGGAGGCTCCGGTCCGGCTGGTCAAGGGGGCGTACCTGGAGTCCCCCTCGGTGGCCTACCGGCGCCGGGGGGACGTGGACCGTGCCTTCGCCGTGCTGTTCGCCACCCTCGTCGAGCGGGGACACCCGGTGCATGTGGCGACCCACGATCCCGGCCTCCTTGCGGGAGCGGTTCGCTTCGTGGACCGTCGGGGCCTCGACTGGAAGCGGGTCGAGCTCCAGATGCTGTACGGGATCCGCCGGGACCTCCAGCGGACGTACGCCGACCGGGGGTACCCTGTCCGTGCCTACGTTCCGTACGGCGCCCAGTGGTACCCGTACCTCACCCGGCGCCTGGCGGAGCGGCCGGCGAACCTGTGGTTCTTCGCGAGCAATCTGCTGAGGAGGACGGGATGACGGAGGAACGCCGGGTGGCCTTCCTCGGAGCGGGGAAGATGGGGGAGGCCTTGGTCTCTGGCCTGATCCGCTCCGGGGGGCGGTCGGCCGAGGAGATCATGGTGACCGCCCGCCGCGAGGAGCGTGTCCGCGAGCTCGGGGAGCACCATGGCGTCCAGGCCACGATGTCGAACCCGGAGGCCGCCGCGTGGGCCCCCACCCTCGTGCTGACCGTGAAGCCCCAGGACATGGACGCGCTCATGGACCAGGTCGGCGGCGCCGTCACGCCCGAGCACCTGCTCATCACGTTCGCGGCGGGGATCCGATGTTCCTTCATCGAGAGCCGGGTCACGGGTGACGTCCCGGTGGTCCGGGTG
The DNA here is from genome assembly GCA_050693275.1 of Actinomycetota bacterium. Taxonomy (GTDB): domain Bacteria; phylum Actinomycetota; class UBA4738; order UBA4738; family CALAEC01; genus CALAEC01. Next base: position 1,657 of record JBOGWD010000056.1, read on the forward strand.
ATGTCCAATGTGCCGGTGCTGGTGGACGAGGCGATGTCCGTGATCAGCCCCGGCGTACATGCCGAGGACAAGCACCTCGCGCTCGCCGAGGACCTCCTGGGCTCCGTCGGCCGGGTGATCCGGCTCCCCGAGGTCCACCAGGACGCGGTGACCGCCACCTCAGGGTCCGGTCCCGCGTACTTCGCGCTCCTGTCCGAGGCCATGATCGATGCCTGCATCCTGCTGGGGCTCTCGCGCGACGTGGCCACCGAGCTGATCATCCAGACCATGCTGGGCTCCGCCAAGATGCTCCGGGACACCGGGATGCACCCGGTGGAGGTCCGGGAGATGGTGACCTCGCCCGGCGGAACGACCATCGCGGCGATCCGTCACCTGGAGCAGGCCGGCGTCCGGGCGGCGTTCCTCAACGCGATCGACGCGGCAAGGCAGCGGAGCGCCGAGCTGGCCAAGGGCAGCGAGGCGGAGGAGTTGTGACGTGGGGAGAGGGGATCGCCGAAGGGTGCGGTGGGCGCACGACCGGGAACGGAGGAAGAAGGTCCGGGAGAAGCGGCGAGAATCGGGGCGCGCCGCGGCCAGGAAATCGGCGAAGTCGAAGTAGAGACACCTTCGGGGGCGGCGGTTTGCCAGTGAGCCGGGATGGACATAGCCTTGACCCGTCCACGATCGAGGAGGAGCGATGACGGAGCCCGGACGGACGCTGACGGACGATGACATCGAGACCGTGCTGGTGGGCACCGGGGCCCGCGCCGAGATGCCTGACCCGGACACGAAGGACGCCGACGACGTCGACGACACGGACGCCGACGACGCCGACGAGTCGGACGCGGACGACGACGCAACCGACGAGGGCGGCGACACGGACGCCACCGACACGGCCTGAGCTCCCGGCCCGGCATGACCCGGAGCGCCCTGGAACGCTGCGTCGGCGACGCGCGACGCTTCGTCGATGATCATTGGGGGCGAGCGCCGCTGCTCCATCGCGCTGAAGGAACGGCGTTCGCCGGGCTGCTGGATCTCGGCGACGTCGATCACCTGATCACGGAGTCGCTCCTGCGGATGCCGGGCTTCCGGCTGGTCAAGGACGGGAAGCCGCTCGACCCATCGACCTACACGCAGACGATCCGGATCGGCGGCACCAGGGTAGAGCGGACCGCTCGCGCGGATCGGGTGATCGACGCGTTCGCCGACGGGGCCACGATCGTGCTCCAGGCTCTCCACCGCCAATCGGGGCCGGTGGCTCGACTGTGCCGGGAGCTCGAGGTGGCCCTGACCCACTCGGTTCAGGCCAACGCGTACGTGACGCCGCCCACCTCGCGGGGCTTCGCCGTCCATCACGACACACACGATGTCTTCGTCCTCCAGACCCACGGGCACAAGGCGTGGCGGGTGTACCGGCCGCTGGTCGAGCTGGCCGGGCCGGAGCAGAAGTGGGATGCGTCGCTGGGAGATCCGGGGGAGCCGATCCTCCAGGCCGAGCTGGGACCGGGCGACTCGCTCTACATCCCCCGGGGGTTCCCCCACGACGCCGAGGCCGGGCGCGAGGTCTCCATCCACGTGACGGTCGGTGTCCCGGCCCACACGTGGCTCGATCTCTGGCGGGACGTCCTGCGGTCGGCCTCCGAGCATCGAGGGTTCCGCGAAGCGCTCCCCCCCGGCTGGGCCAGCGATCCGGGCCCGGTGCTCGAGGAGCTCGAGGTACGGAGGAAGGAGCTGCAGGAGTGGGTCGAGAGAGCCGCCGGCGAGGATGCGGTCCGGGACCTGGCCCGCCGTTTCTGGTCGTCACGGCGAGCGATCGTCGGCGGCCAGCTCGAGCAGCTGAGCCGGCTGGATTCGATCGATACCCGGACCCGGGTCCGCCGCCGCCCCGGCGCCGTGTTCGTCGTGGAGGCCAGAGGCAGCAGGGCCGCCGCGCTGCTCGGCGTCCGGGAGCTTCGAATGCCGCCGGCGTGCGAGCCCGCGCTCCGGTTCGTGGCCGACCGGACGGAGCCGTTCGCTCCCACCGATCTCCCGGGGCTTGACGCGCCCTCCTCCGTGGTGCTGGTCCGCCGTCTGGTCCGGGAAGGCGCGCTCGAGGTCGAGGGTGCCGGAGGCTGAGCGGCCCATCTGCTCGTCGATCTCCCTGGCCGTCGGCGAGCCGCTGGTGGCGACGGCCTCCCGGTTCCGCTTCTGGCTCATGGTCGAGCAGCCGGGCCCGTGGGGACACGACGCCATGGTCTCCAGCGGTCTGCCGGTGGGGGTCGGGCGGGCCCTGCGCGACCTGGGCCGGAGGCTGGGGATCCGGGTGCTCCTGATCAAACAGCGCTCTCGCGAAGCCGGGGGCAGGCGCTGCTTCGCGGCGTACACGGGTTCGCACGAGCGATGGGTGCGATCGTTCGATGTCGCCGAGGCGGACGAGCTACTCGACCTGGATCTTCCAGGCTCGATGGGGGACCGGTTCCGGGGGATCGGGGAGCCGGTCGACGGCCCGCTGTTCCTCGTGTGTACCCACGGGAAGCACGATCCGTGCTGCGCGCGCCACGGCGCGCCCCTGTACCGGGCGCTCGCCGGGTTCGGCAGGGGGGCGGCGTGGGAATGCACCCATATCGGCGGGGACCGCTTCGCCGGCAACCTGGTGTGCTTCCCGCACGGCCTCTACTTCGGCCGGGTCCGGCCCGCTGAGGCGGAGACGGTGGCCGGGTCCTATGCCGAGGGGCGCATCGTGCTCGATCGGTACCGGGGGAGGTCGGCGTTCTCGCCGCCGGTGCAGGCCGCCGAGGACGTCGTCCGGCGTCGGTTCGGGATCCTCGGTGTCGACGACCTCGAGCTCACGGGTCACCGGCGGATCGGGCCACGCCGCCACCGGGTCGAGTTCGGCGCGGGTGACCGGCGCCACGTCGTGGAGGTCGAGGTCTCCGACCTCGAGCCTCGTCAGCTCACGTGCAAGGCCGACGAGCCGGCACCGACGCGGGGGTTCGCCGCGACGGAGCTGGAGGACCGAGCGAACGGTGTGTCAGGAGGCGAGGGATGATGAGGACGAGGCGGCTCGGCTCGAGGGGCCCGGAGCTCTCGGTGATCGGATTCGGTGCCTGGGAGGCCGGGGGTGACATGTGGGGGCCGAACCCCTCGGAGGATCAGGTGATCGAGGCGATCCGTGCGGGCCTCGACGCCGGCATCGGCTGGATCGACACCGCCGAGGTCTACGGGAGCGGCACCTCCGAGGAGCTGGTCGGCAGGGCCATCCAGGGACGAAGGGACCAGGTCCTGATCGCCACCAAGGTTGCCCCGCGGATGTCGGGGACGGGGTTCCGGCGCGACCAGGTCCGCCGGGCCTGTGGTCGGAGCCTGAAGCGCCTGGGGATCGGGCACATCGACCTGTACCAGCTCCACTGGCGGGACAACTCGGTCCCGGTCGAGGAGACCTGGGGAGCGATGTCGGAGCTGGTCGACGAGGGCCTGGTCCGTTTCATCGGCGTCTCGAACTTCGACCAGGAGCTGATCGAGCGCTGCGAGGCGATCCGGCCCGTCGACTCGCTCCAGCCCCATTTCTCGATGCTTCACCTGGAGAACCGCGACCTGATCCGGTGGTGCGGCGACCGGGGGATCGGCGTGGTCTGCTACGGCCCGCTGGCCTACGGCCTCCTCACCGGCGCCGTCGGCGTCGACACCAAGTTCCACCCCGAGGACTGGCGCAGCGGACAGGGGAGCGGAGAGTACTACGGGGAGATGTTCGCCCCCGGGAAGATCGAGCGAAGCCTGGCGGTGGTCGAGGCGCTGCGCCCGATCGCCGAGCGGCTCGAGGTCACCCTGGCCCAGCTGGCCCTGGCCTGGGTGGTCCACCAGCCCGGGGTCACGGCGGCCATCGCCGGCAGCCGCAACCACGACCACGTTCGGCAGAACGCCGGAGCCGGCGACGTGGAGCTGGACGGGGCCACCCTGGACGAGATCGAGGAGATCCTCCCGCTGGGGCCGGCCTTCGCCTGACCCGGACTACAGCGCGCCGCGGGCCTTGGCGGGGTCGTCGACGCCGAAGACCAGCCTGTCGCCGGTGGCCACGAAGTAGGCCTCGATGTTCACGCCCGAGTCGGCCAGCCGCCGGGCGGTCCGGCCCAGCTCGCCGGGCTGGTTCGGCGCGTCCACCACGATGGCCTCCCGCTCCCCGGTGACCTGGATCCCCGCGCCTTCCAGCGCCTGCTTGGCTGCCCCGGCGTCCTCGACCAGGATGTGGATCTGACCCTGGCCTGCGCCGGTGGTGGCGCACCCTCCGTCGATGTTGACCCCGGCGCTCCCCAGGGCCTCGCCGAGCCGGGCCAGCTCGCCCGGCCTGTCCTCCAGCGAGATCGTCAGGTTCGTGGCCATCGTTCCCTCCCTCCTACCGGATCGCTCTGGATACCCCGAACGGGCTCGGGCGTCAAGGGGCCCATCGGGGTCACGTCGGCCCGAAGTAGGATGAGGGCGACCGACGACCAGGAGGCGGGTCATGGCGGAGGAGTTCCGGAACTACATCGGGGGGAAGTGGGTATCTGCGGCCTCGGGGGAGACGTTCGAATCCCGCAACCCGGCGGACCGCGACGAGGTGCTGGGCACCTTCCCCCACAGCGGCCCGGAGGATGTGGACGCTGCCGTCCAGGCCGCGGAGGAAGCGTACCGCGACTGGATGATGACCCCGGTTCCGGGGCGGGCCGACCACCTGATGCGGGCGGGCCTGATCCTGGAGCGGCGGAAGGATGAGCTCGCCGAGCTGATGACCCGGGAGATGGGCAAGACCCTCAAGGAGTCCCGGGGCGACGTCCAGGAGGGGATCGACTTCCTCTTCTACATGGCCGGGGAGGGGCGCCGGTTCTTCGGACACACCATGCCGTCGGAACTCAAGAACAAGTTCTCGATGACGGTCCGGCATCCGATCGGGGTGGTCGGCCTGATCGCGCCCTGGAACTTCCCCATCGCCATCCCCGTGTGGAAGATCGCCCCGGCGATCGTGGCCGGGTGCACCAGCGTCTTCAAGCCCGCCCAGGACACGCCCCTTCTGGCCACGCTGCTGGTGCAGACCTTCGAGGAAGCAGGGCTCCCGGCGGGGGTTCTGAACCTGGTCCACGGCTATGGCCGGGAGGCTGGGGTGGCCCTGGTCGATCACGACGGCATCCGCGGGGTGTCGTTTACCGGCTCGCTCGAGGTCGGTCGGGAGATCGCCGAGAAGTGCGGCCGGACGATGAAGCGATGCTCCATGGAGCTGGGGTCCAAGAACGTGCTCATCGTCATGCCGGACGCGGACATGGAGCTGGCGGTGGAGGGCTCGGCGTGGGGGGCCTTCGCCACCAGCGGCCAGCGGTGCACGGCCACCTCCCGGCTGGTGGTCCACGACGCCGCCCGGGACGAGTTCACCGAGAAGCTCCTGGCGCGGGTCTCCGGGATGAAGGTGGGCAGCGGGCTCGACCCCGAGGTTGAGCTGGCCCCGGTGATCAACGAGCAGCAGAAGCAGCGGATCCTCGAGTACATCGAGATCGGTAAGCAGGAGGGGGCGAAGCTGCTCACCGGCGGCGAGGAGCTCACGGGGGACGGGTACGACAGGGGCAACTTCATCGCCCCCACGATCTTCGACGAGATGACGATCGACATGCGGATCGCTCAGGAGGAGATCTTCGGGCCGGTCACCGGGCTGATCAGGACGGACAACCTCGACGAGGCCATCCGGTTTGCCAACTCCACGCAGTACGGGCTGTCGGCGTCGATCTACACGCACGACATCACCAACGTGTTCCGGGCGATCCAGGAGCTCGAGTTCGGCATCGTGTACGTGAACGCCCCCACCATCGGCGCGGAGATCCAGCTGCCGTTCGGCGGGATGAAGAGCACCGGGAACGGGCACCGCGAGGCCGGCCCCCAGGCCCTGGACGAGTTCACCGAGTGGAAGGCGGTGTCGGTGGACTTCTCCGGAAGGGTCCAGAAGGCCCAGGGCATCGATTGAGCGACCGGGTCGTCCTGGTCTACTCGCCGGACCTCGTCGAGTACGACCACGGGCCGCAGCATCCCCTGAAGCCGATCCGGGTCCTGCTGACCAGGGAGCTGATCGCGGCCTACGCATTGCTGGACGGAGAATCCGTCGAGGAGGTCCCCGCCCGGGTGGCCTCGGACCAGGAGCTCGGGCTCGTCCACACCGAGCGCTACGTCCGGGCCGTCAGGGCCGCCGGCGACGGCGAACGGGGCGACTGGTGGCGGTTCGGCCTCGGCCCCGGCGACAATCCGATCTTCCCGCGGATGCACGATGCCTCGGCCCGGGTGGCCGGAGCCTCGATCGTCGCTTCGGAAGCCGTGCTCGGGGGCGCGGCCGAACACGCCTTCAACCCGGCCGGAGGCCTCCACCACGCCATGCCCGAGCGGGCGTCGGGTTTCTGCGTCTACGACGACCCGGCCATCGCCATCGCCTGGCTCCTGGAGCGCGGGGTCGAGCGGATCGCTTACGTGGACGTCGACGTCCACCACGGGGACGGGCCCCAGGCGATCTTCTGGGACGATCCCCGGGTGCTCACGATCTCGCTCCACGAGTCGGGCCGGTACCTCTTTCCCGGAACCGGTTTCACGGACGAGCGAGGGGGCGGGGAGGCGGAGGGTACGAAGGTCAACGTCCCGCTGCCACCGGCCACGTCGGACCGGGGTTGGCTCCACGCGTTCCGAGAGGTGGTGCCGCCGCTGGTCCGCAGGTGGCGGCCGGACGTGCTGGTCACCCAGCTCGGGTGCGACACGCACCACTCCGATCCGCTGGCCCACCTGGCGCTGTCGACCCGGGCGTACCGGGAGGCCGCCTCCCTCCTCCACGAGCTCGCGCACGACGCCGCCGGCGGCCGGTGGGTGGCGACCGGCGGCGGCGGATACCAGTGGGCCCGGGTGGTGCCCCGGGCCTGGACCCTCTACTTCGCGGAGATGGCGGAGCGGACCGTGGACGACGACGTTCCTCACGACTGGCTGGAGCTCGCCACCCGCGAGTCGGGCGTGGCCGTGCCCGACACGCTGTCCGAGGAGGCCCCGCCGGCGTCCGAGGACCGGACGGCCATCGATGGCATCGTCGACGAGGTCCGGCGGGCCGCGGGCGGATGAGAGCCACCAAGCTCGTCTGCACCATCGGCCCGGCCAGCGAGGGGCGGGTGGGGGAGCTGATCGAGGCCGGCATGGACGTGGCCAGGATCAACTGCTCGCACGGCGATCGCCAGGAGCACGACCGGCTGGTCCGGGCGGTGCGGACGGCGGCCCAGGAAGCGGGCCGAGCGGTCGGGGTCATGGCCGACCTCTCGGGGCCCAAGGTCCGGCTCGGCGATCTCGATGGCGGCGAGGTGACCCTCGAGACGGGAGGCCGGTTCGTCCTACGGTCCGGCGGGGGCGGCGACGCCGGGGGAGCCCCCACCACCTACCCCGACCTGGCCACCGAGCTCGAGGCGGGGGACCGCATCCTGCTGGCCGACGGCGCCGCCGAGCTGGCGGTGGTTGCGACCTCGGGGGGCGAGGTGGTCACCGAGGTGGTCCGCGGCGGCGCGATCCGCTCGCGGTCGGGCGTCAACGTGCCGTCCGAGCGGCTGGGGATCCCGGCGATCACCCCGAAGGACGAGGAGGACCTGGCGTGGGCGATCGAGGCGGGCACTGACATGGTGGCCCAGTCCTTCGTCCGCCGCGCCTTCGACGTCCGGGCCCTGCGAGGGCTGATCGGCCAGCCGCGTCCGCTCCTGGTGGCCAAGATCGAGACCCGCGCCGCGGTCGACGACGCCCCGGCCATCATGGAGGCCGCCGACGCCGTCATCGTGGCCCGGGGCGACCTCGGCGTGGAGACGCCCCTCGCCGAGATCCCGGTCCATCAGAAGCGACTGGTGGCCATGGCGAACCGGGCCGCGGTACCGGTGATCGTGGCCACGCAGATGCTGGAGTCGATGATCACGGCGCCCCGACCGACCCGCGCGGAGGCCGGCGACGTGGCCGGCGCGGTGTTCGACGGGGCCGACGCGATCATGCTGTCGGCTGAGACGGCGATCGGCTCCTTCCCGGTCGAGGCGGCCGGGACCGCGGTGCAGATCCTGAAGGCCGCCGAGACCAGAGGGGCCGAGTTCCTCCCGGCGGGGCGAGAGCCGGACGCCCTCGACCTCGAGGAGCTTCCGCTGGCCCGGGCCGCGGCCGTGGTGGCCCGCAGGGGCGAGCCGGCCGCCGTGGCGTGCTTCACGCGGACCGGGTTGACGGCCCGGCTCCTCTCCGCCGCCCGGCCGGGCGTCCCCATCGTGGCGTTCTCACCGGACCCGCGGGCCGTGGGCCAGATGACGATCTTCCACGGGGTCCGGCCCCTCCCCATCGAGGCGCCCGAGGACACCGACGGGATGATCGCGGCGATGGACGCCGGCCTGCGTGCGGCGGGTCTGGCCGAGCCGGGGGCCGGCGTGGTCATGGTGGCCTCGTCGCCGGCCGGGCAGACGCACGCCAACCTGCTGAAGGTCCACCGGGTGGGCACGGCCGGGGCGGGGTAACACTGGGTGTGCCCTTCCCACCAGCGGGCACGCAGGAGTAGAGTCTGATGACCGTGACGTCACCGAGCCAGGACTTCGAGTGGAAGGGCCGGACCGGTCCCTTCACGCTCGCCCTGACCCCGTCCGTGTTCCGCCCGACGCACATCAGCCTGGCCCTGGCGGAGTCGCTCGATGTCCGTCCCGGAGAGACGGTGGTCGACGTCGGCTGCGGCAGCGGCGTGCTGAGCTTCGTCGCCGCCAGGCTCGGCGCCGGCCGGGCCTACGGGAGCGACATCTCAGGGGAGGCGGTGCGGGTGGCCACGGAGAACGCCCGGCTCCTGGGACTGGCGGACCGAACCGAGTTCCGGTTGGGGAGCCTGTTCGAGCCGCTCCGCGACGTGCGGGCGGACGTGATCATCGGCGACGTCTCGGGGATCCCCGACGACCTCGCCGAGGTGACCGGGTGGTTCCCGGACGGCCACGCGGGGGGTCCCACGGGCGCCGAGGTCCCGGTGGCCATGCTCGAGTCGATGGGCGATTGTCTGCGCCCCGGCGGCCGGATGTACCTGCCCACCGCGACGATCCAGGACGAGAACCGCGTTCTCGCGGCGGCTCGCCGGATCTTCGGCGCGGCGAACCTCGCCGAGGTCATCGAGCGCGAGTTCCCCCTCCCGGGTCTCGTGGCGAAGTCGAAGGCCGTGGCCAGGCTGATGGCCGAGGGCCTGATCGCCCTCCGCCAGCGGGGGAGCCGGCTCCTGTGGCGGCTGAACATCTGGCGCTGCGTCCGTCCGTAGCTCAGTCGGGCGCCCCGGCCCTCCCGGCACGGCTCCCGGCGATCCGAGCGAGCGCCGCCCGGTAGAGCGGCGGGACCAGGACCCTGGCCGCCTGCGGCGCACCCAACCATCTCGGCACGGAGACCTCGGGGCCCTTGCGACCGCGGATCACCTCCACCACGGCCCGGGCCACTCGATCCGGCCACATGATGAACGGCCGAGCCAGCGGGTCGCGCCACAGCGGGCTGTCTGGCGGGAGGAATCCCTCCGTGGCGACCAGCCCGGGGTTGACCACCGTGACCATGATCCCTCGGGGCCGGAGCTCCTGGTGGAGCGATTCGGAGAAGGCCACGACCGCGTGCTTCGAGGCCGAGTACACGGCCGCTCCGGGGAGCGCGTACCGTCCGGCCAGCGACGCGACGTTGACCACGTGGCCCCTGGCCGACAGCAACATGGGCAGGAACAGCTTCGTGGACACAAGGACCGAGAGGTAATTGGTCTCGGTCACCGTCCGGATCCGCTCCATGGGCAGGTCCGCGAACGCCCCGCCCCCGGGGATCCCGGCGTTGTTCACCAGGACGTCGCACCGGCCGTGCTCCTCGGCCACGTGATCGCGGAGGGCCTCGAGTTCCTCGAGGCTGGTCACGTCGCATGCCCGCCACGACGCCCGGCCCCCTCGCTCCTCGATCTCCGCGGCGATCGCGGCCAGCCGGTCGGCCCGACGGGCGGCCAGCACCACGGTCGCGCCTCGCCGGGCCAGCGCCCGGGCCGTGGCCTCGCCGATGCCGCTGGAGGCGCCTGTGACGACGCAGGCCTTCCCTCGGATCACTGGCCCGACAGGACCGACAGGCTCTGGCCGCCGTCGATGACCACGACCGAGCCGGTCATCCACGCGGCCGCATCCGAGGCCAGGAACCGGGCCACGCCGGCCACGTCCTCGGCCGTGCCCCACCGGCCCAGGGGGATCTGCGAGCGGATGCTCTCGTGGAACGAGGGGTCCTGTCGGGCCACCGCGTTCATATCGGTCTCGACGAAGCCGGGGGCGATCGCGTTCACCCGGACGCCGTGGGGGGCCCACTCCCGGGCCAGGGTCTTGGTGAGGTTCACCAGCGCGGCCTTGGCCGCTCCGTAATAGGTCAGGCCGGGGCTGGCGACGAAGGCGGCCACCGAGGCCACGTTGATGACCGACCCGGCGCCCTTCTCCAGGAGCACGGGCGCCGCGGCATGGGTGCAGTAGACGGCGCCGGTGAACGTGATCCGGAAGTACTTCTCCCATCCCTCCAGGCGAGCGCTCTCGAACATCGACAGGAACGGCGCCGCGCCGGCGTTGTTGACCAGGACGTCGAGCCCACCGAGCTCGGAGGTGGTGCGGTCGATCACGGCGCGGCACTGCTCCGGGTCGGTGACGTCCGTGGGGACGGCCAGGGCCCGCCGCCCCCGCTCCTCGATCTCTTTCGCCGTCTTCTCCAGGGCCTCGGGACCGCGAGCGGCCACCGCCACGTCGGCCCCATCCTCGGCCAGGGCCAGGGCGATGGCCCGTCCGATCCCCTTGCTGCCCCCCGTGACCAGGGCGACCTTTCCGCCAGGCATCCGTGACCTCCGTCGATAGGATGGATGTGATGGCAAGCAAACCACAGCTCGGGTCGATGGCGGAGCCGGAGCACTGGATCCCCGGGCAGTTCGATCGTGAGGTCCTGCGCTCGGCCCTGCTGGCCGGCGGCGCGGCCGGGGTGAACTCTCACGATCGCCCCAACGTCCTGTGGAAGATCAAGCGCCTGTGCGAGGGGGATCCGGACTCCCAGTTCGGCCTCACCGGGGTGAGCGGCCAGCAGCTCGTCGAGGTCCTCCGTCTGGTGGCCGACGCCGGGGGCATCGACCCGGACCCGAGCGTTCGGCACGGGCTGGTCGTGGTCGACGCCGATCGCGTCCTGGACGCGTTCGTGGCGATCGGAGATCGGCTCGCGGTGGCTGCCGACCGGGGAGAGCGGGTCCTGCTGGCCACCGGGCACCCCACCGGACTCCCGCTGCTGTACCAGGAGGCGGGGAAGCTGCTGTCGGACAGGGGGGCCAAGCTGATCCGGCCGCTGGAGGGGTTCACGTGGGAGGACGACGCCGGCCGACGGAGGCAGATCCGGTATTTCGCCGGCGTGGCCATGCTCACCGACCGGGCCTCGGCCCTGCACACCCACAGCGCCGAGCCGATGGAGAGGATGCTCGCGGAGCAGACGCCCGACCTGGTGTTCGCGGACCACGGGCTGGCCGGGGCGGCCATCGAGGCCGGCGTGGAGACCCTGTCCATCGCCGACGTGAACGACCCGGCGCTGGTGGTGGCCCGGGCCCAGGGCCGGGCCGGCCCCGTCGCGGTCATGGACGACAACGTCCAGCCGGAGACCTACTGGCCCTGCTTCCAGGTGATCGCGTCTCGGTTCGGCGCGCCCTCAGCCTGAGACCAGCGCGGCCAGGCGCTCGGCGTGACGGGGGGCGGCCGCACCCGATTCGTGCTTGAGGTAGGCGAACACGTCCCTCCCCTCGGCCAGGGCACCCTCGATCGCCCCCGCCCACCGGGCCAGCCGCTCGTCCGAGTACTCGTCCCGGCGGAGCCGGAGGTAGGCGAAGGGCTCGGACAGGATCGGTTCGGCGTCGTCCGGGGTGTCGTCGGTCTCCGCGAAGCACCACGCCACGCCGTGCTCGGCCAGCAGGTCCCGGGCCTCGCTCCACGACTCGTGCCGGAACTCCATGGCGTACGGCGCGATGGGAGGGAGGTAGCCGAGGAACGACTCGATCAGCTCGCGGTCGAAGCGCAGCGTCGGGGGGCACTGGAACAGGATCGGCCCCAGGCGGTTCCCGAGGAGCCGGACCCGGTCCAGGAAGTCCGACACGTCCTGGTCCACGTCCCGGAGGCGTCGGGTGTGGGTGATGCGCCCCACGGCCTTCAGGGAGAAGCGGAACCCGTCCGGCGACCGCTCGGCCCAACGGAGGATCGTCTTCTCGGCCGGGAAGCGCCGGAACGTGTAGTTGATCTCGACCGACCGGAACCGGCCCGCGTAGAACGGCAGCATGTCGTCGGCGGCCAGGCCTTCTGGGTAGAAGGGTCCTGACCAATCCGGGTAGGCGAACCCCGACGTCCCCAGGAACAACGTGCCGGCCACCGCTCGATTGTGCCACCGTCCGGTCTGGGACAGGAGTCCACCCCTGAGCCCCGTGGGTCTACCGGGGGACGGCCGTCTCTGCTACGATGCGCCCAGCGTGGCCCAGAGATCGTTCCGTGAGGCTCGTTTCGTGACCGTGAACGAGGTCGCCCAGCTGATGCGTGTGTCCAAGATGACCGTCTATCGACTGATCAACCAGGGAGACCTGCCGGCCGTACGCATCGGCCGCGGCTACCGCATCCGCGAGGAGGACGTCCACCGCTACCTGGACTCCAGGTACACCGAGGCCGGGTGATCCCCGACCGGGCACGGAACCGAGCCGCCCGGACGGTCACCTCCGTTCGAGAGGCCCGGGATGGATCCATACGACGAGGTCATCGCGCGGGCCGCCTCCCGCCGCGGCGTCACGATGTTGGTCGGTGGCCTGGACACGGGCAAGAGCACGCTGGCCCGCCGCATCGCCCGAGCCGGGGTCGAGGCGGGAGTCCTGGTGGGGTTGCTCGATGCCGACGTGGGACAGTCCACGACAGGGCCGCCGACGACCGTCGGTCTCCGGCTGTGCCGCACGGCCGCGGACCTCGAGCCGGAGGCGCTGGCGCGGGCCGACCACCTGGCCTTCGTCGGCTCGACCTCGCCGCAGGGTCACCTCCTTCCGCTGGTCACGGGGGCCCGTCTTCTGCTCGATCGGGCCCGAGCCTCGGGCGCCGAGATCGTGGTCGTGGACACCACCGGACTGGTGTCCGGAGTCTACGGTCAGATCCTGAAGTTCAACAAGGTGGGGCTTCTCCAGCCCGAGCTCGTCGTGGGGCTGGCCCGGGGTCAGGAGCTGGAGCCGGTGCTCGGCGTGCTCCGACGGTTCTACCCGGCCGAGGTCCTGTCGATCGACGTCCACCCCGAGGTGGTCCCCACCTCCGTCGAACAGCGCGCTCAGAACAGGGAGGACTCGATGCGCCGGTACTTCGACGAGCCGCTCCAGCGATGGCGGGTGAAGCCCACGGTGTTCATGCCCGCCCTCCCGGCCCTGTTCGACCTGACCACCCTGGATCACATCGTGGTCGGGCTGGCGGACGGCAAGGGTCAGTGCACCGGGGTGGGTCACCTCGAGTACCTGGCGGAGGAGGTAGCGCTGCGACTGATCTCACCCGTCGCGGACGCCCCCAAAGCCCTTATCCTAGGATCGGTACGGCTCGAGGACGGGTTCCGGGCCCGGCGGGTCGACCTGCGCAACCTGTTCGGATCTGACTGAGAGGAACGCCATGCCGTCGGTCATCAAGAAGCGGCGCAAGAAGATGCGCAAGAAGAAGCACAAGAAGCTCCTGAAGAAGACCCGCTGGCAGCGCCGTCAGCGCGGCAAGTAGGCCGTGCGCGGGGCGGCCCTGGCCGCGTGCCTCGTCGCCCTCGCGGCGTCGGCGTGCGGGCCGGGCCCGGATGCCCCGCCGCCCGAGCGGATCCGGTTCACCACCGGGGACGGCATCGAGCTGGCCGGCGACCTCCGCGGCCGGGGCCGGACCGGGGTGGCCCTGGCGCACATGTTCCCGGAGGATCGGAGCGTGTGGGCGGACTTCGCGGCCCTGCTGGCCGATGAGGGGTACCTGACCCTCAACTTCGATTTCCGCGGCTACGGTGACTCGGGGGGATCCATGGATGTCTCCCGGACCCCTGAGGACGTGCTGGCCGCGGTGGACGCGCTCCGGGATGTGGGGGCCACGAGCGTGGCGGTGATCGGGGCCAGCATGGGCGGGACGGCCGCCCTGGTGGCGGCCTCGAGAGCCGAGCTCGACGCGGTGATCACCCTCTCCGCTCCGTCCACCTTCATGGGCATCTCGGCCCCACCCGAGGTCCTGCAGGCGGTGGACGAGCCGAAGCTGTTCGTGGCGGCCCAGGACGACGGCCAGGCTGCCGCCTCCGCCCAGGCGTTCTACGAGCAGGCGTCGGGGGCCAAGCGAGTGGAGATCGTCACCGGCAGCGAGCACGGCACCGATCTCCTCGAGGGTGGCCGGGCCGAGCTCGTCCGCATGCACGTGCTGACCTTCCTCCGCACGCAGGTCCCCGTGGCGTGAGCCGTCCGGTCCTGTTCCTGTCGGACTTCGGCCTGGTCGACGAGTACGCGGGCGTGTGTCACGCGGTGATCGCCCGCCTGGCCCCTGGGGTCCCGGTTATCGACCTCACGCACGGCGTGCCGCCGCACGACGTGATGGCCGGGGCGCTGGCCCTGACGACGGCGATCCCGTACGCCCCGGAGGACGCGGTCTACCTGGCCGTGGTCGACCCCGGGGTGGGCACCGAGCGCCGCGGGGTGGCCGTGGAGGCCGGAGGGGCGTCGCTGGTCGCCCCCGACAACGGGGTGCTGGGGCTGGCGCTGATGGCATTGGGTGGGGCCCGGCGGGCGGTGGTGCTGGACCCGGATCGAGTGGCCCCGTGGCCCGTCTCGGAGACCTTCCACGGCCGCGACGTGTTCGCCCCGGCGGCGGCCAGACTGGCCACCGGTGCCGCCCTCGAGGAGCTCGGCGAGGAGATCGACGTGGGTGATCTGAGCGAGCTGCTGGTGGGCGAGCCCCTGGTCGAGGACGGCCGCATCTCCACGACGGTGATCGGGGAGGATCGATTCGGCAACCTCCGTCTCGGCGCCGGCTCCCGGGAGCTCCGGGAGGCGGGACTCTCTGAGGAGTCCCATCTGGCGCTCCTCGACGCCGGAGGCCCGGTCCCGCTTCGACGGGTGGCGACCTTCGGAGACCTCGACAGGGACGAGCTCGGCGTGCTGATCGACTCGGCCGGCTGGGTCGCGGTGGTGTGCAACCTGGCCAGCGCGGCCGAGCGGGTGGGTCTCCACCGGGGCGACCGAGCGGTGATCGGGTCGGCCCGAACGGGATAGGGTAGATCCTCGTGGGCCAGCGCGTCCTGATCACCGGCATCTCGGGGCACCTGGCCGGGAAGCTCGCCCGCAGCCTCGAGGGAGATCCCGATGTCGAGTACGTGGTCGGCATCGGGCTCGAGGAGCCATCCGTGGATCTCGAGCGGACCGAGTACGTCCGGGGGGACATCCGGAACCCCCTCACCGTGAAGGTGCTCCAGACCACCGAGGTGGACACCGTCGTGCATCTGCACGTCCTGGCCACCCCCGCCGGGGTGGGAGGCCGCACCCAGATGAAGGAGATCAACATCATCGGGACGATGCAGCTCCTCGGGGCCTGTCAGCGAGCCGAGGGGGTGCGGAAGGTCGTGATGAAGTCCAGCACGGCCGTGTACGGGGCCGATCCTCGAGACCCCGCGCTGTTCACGGAAGAGATGTCGGCTCGGTCCGAGCCTCGATTCGGCTACACGAAGGACATGGTCGAGGTGGGACGGTACGCTCGCAGCTTCGGTCGGCGCCGCCCCGACGTAGCCCTCACCCTGCTCCGCTTCGCCAACTTCCTCGGTCCCGACATCGATACGCCGCTCACCCGCTACTTCTCCCTTCCCCTCGTTCCCACGGCGATGGGCTACGACCCCCGGCTCCAGTTCGTGCACGAGGACGATGCCGTCGAGGTCCTTCGGCGCGCGGTCCGGGAGGATCATCCAGGCATCTACAACGTGGCCGGGGACGGCGTCATGCTCCTGTCGCAGGCCCTCCGTCTGATGGGACGCCCCTCGGTCCCGGTGGTGCTCCCGCTGGTCGCGCCCATGGCCTCGCTGGTTCGCCGGTTCGGCATCGTCGACTTCGCCACGGATCAGCTCCGCTATCTCCTGTACGGGGGTGTCGCCGACAACGCGCGGATGAAGGACCGGTTCGGGTTCGAGGCGGCCTTCACCACGAAGGATGCGCTCCTCGATTTCGCCCGGGGCAGCCGGGTCCGCCGGCTGGTGTCCGAGCGCCGGATCGCGGACTGGGAGCGAGACCTCTACGCGTTCCTGCGGAGGAAGAACCAGGAGCGGTTCGAGAAGGCCAGGAGCACGTAATCGTGGCCGAGGTCATCCCGATCTCCGGAGCCCGGGACCGGGCGGCCGACCGCTGCCGGGCCGTCACGGCAGGCGGACGGCCGTGCCGCAACCGGGCCTCGGGGCCCGACGGGTACTGCGGGGTTCAACGGCGGGCCCGGCGGGAGCCGCCGCCGGAGCCCGATCGCCTCCGCGAGGTGTTGGCGTTCCTCCGCCGCCGGCTCACAGGAGAGTACGACGTCGACGAGTTCGGCTTCGATCACGAGCTGACCGAGACCGTGCTGGCCCCCGTGGCCCGGCTGTTCCACGAACGCTGGTGGCGGATCGACTGGGTGGGCATCGAGAACGTCCCGTCGGCGGGAGCGGTCCTGCTGGTGTCGAACCACGCCGGGACGCTTCCCTGGGATGCGTTGATGCTGAAGTTCGGCGTGTTCGACCGGCACCGGGCCCACCGGCATGTCCGGCTGCTGGCCGCCGACCTGGCGTTCAAGCTGCCGTTCATCGGTGAGCTCGCTCGCAAGTCGGGCAACACCCTGGCCACGGCCGAGGATGCCTATCGGCTCCTGGCCGGCGGCGAGGTGCTCGGCGTGTTCCCCGAGGGCTTCAAGGGGGTCGGCAAGCCGTTCAGCCAGCGCTACAAGCTCCAGCGATTCGGCCGGGGCGGGTTCATCGAGGTGGCCCTCCGGGCTCGGTGCCCCATCGTCCCCGTTTCGATCGTGGGGTCCGAGGAGATCATGCCGATGCTGTACAACGCCAAGACGCTGGCCCGCCTGTTCGGGTTCCCGTACTTCCCGGTGACCCCGACGTTCCCGTGGCTCGGGCCGCTCGGGCTCATCCCTCTGCCCTCGAAGTGGATGGTCGAGTTCGGCGAGCCCATCGACACGACCGACCAGCCTGAGGAAGCCTGGCAGGACCCGCTCACCGTGTTCGAGCTGACGGACCGGGTCCGGGACGAGATCCAGCAGACGCTCCATCGGAACCTGATGCACCGCCGCAGCGTGTTCCTCTAGGCATGCCGTCGAGCTCCGATCTCCCGACCAGGATCCTCCGGGTCGAGGGCGCCGTCATCCTCGGGCTGGCCGTCTTCCTCTACACGCGAGGCGACCGGGGCTGGCTGTTGTTCCTCCTCCTGCTCCTGGCGCCCGACCTCAGCATGGTGGGCTACGCCGCTGGGCCGCGAACGGGCGCCTGGATCTACAACGCCCTCCACACGACCGTCGGGCCGGCCGCGCTGGCGGTCGTCGGGATCCTGGCCGAGGCGCCGCTAGCCGTCTCGGTGGCCCTGGTGTGGTTCGCCCACATCGGCATGGACCGGATGCTGGGGTACGGCCTCAAGCACACCTCCGGGTTCGGGGACACGCACCTCGGCCGGATCGGCCGGGGCTAGAAAGAGGCCTCGGCGGACGGCGTGGGGCCCGGCTCCTCTTCAGCTCGCCGTCCCGCGAGCTGGATCTGGTACACGGCCACCGCCACCAGGAGGAGGAGCAGGGCGATCAGGGTGATGAGCGTCCATCGGCGCACGCGGTCATCGTAGCGCCGCCGTCCTCTAGCTCTGGACGACCTGCTGGAACAGGTCGTTCCACCCCTGCTCCTGCTCCTCGGTGAGCGGCTCGTACGCGTAAAGCCGTCCCAGGGTGTCCTCATCGGGGAACACCAGGGGGCTGGTGGCCAACGCCTCGAGGTACGCGCGGCGGCCGGCCTTAGACTTCTCGGCCCGCGCGAGGAGCACGTCACGGACGGCCGGGACCGGGCTGATGTAGCCGACCCACGAGGTGATGTCCGCAGCCACCTCCGGGTCATAGACGTAGTCGAGGAACGCGTGTGCGTCACGGGGGTGCTCCGCGCCCGCAGGGATCTCCAGTGGTGTCACCCAGGACACGCCCCCCTCATCCGGGATGGTGAACTCCAGCGAGGGGTTCTCTTGACCGAGGAAGAACACGTCCCCGCTCCAGGCCATCGAGACCCACAGGTCGCCTCGGGCCAAGCCGTCGATGTAGTCGTTGCCGTAGTAGCCACGGACGATACCGGCCTCCCGCTGCTCGAGGAGCCGCTCCTGAGCCCGGGCGGCGTCGTCGAGCGAAGCGGTGGCCGGGTCGATGCCGAGGCTCAGCATCGTGAGGCTCATCGTGTCGATCATCTCGGTGAGCATGCCTACGTGGCCGGCGAAGGCGTCGTCCCACAGCTCGGTGAACGAGGTGATCTCACGCCCCGCCAGCTCGGTGTTGTAGGCGATGCCGGTGATCCCACCCTGCCACGGCACGCTGTGCGCGTTGCCGGGGTCGTAGGAGGGGTCGCGGTAGGAGTTCCGGAGGTTGGCCCGCACGTTAGGGAGGAGAGACTGGTCGATCGGCTCCAGCCAGCCCAGCCGGTTCATCTTTGCCACCACCCAGTCCGAGAGCGCGATCAGGTCGTAGCCGGTGGCCTGATCGGCTGAGAGGGCCTGGCTGACGACCGCGAAGAACTCCTGGTTGTCGCCGATGACCTCCTTGTAGTCGACCTCGATACCGGTGTCCTCGGTGAAGTTCGGGATCGTCTTCCGGTCGATGTACAGCGGCCATTGGGCGATCGCCAGCTCCATGGCCAGAGGAGGGAGCGATTCCCGTTCCCGCCGGCGCTCCGGCCGGCTCGATTCGATGCCGCAGGCGGCCAGGATCGCCGCCGCCACGCCGACCAGGCCCCCGCGCCCCGCGCCCCGAAGCAGCTCCCGTCGCGAAAGGAGCCGCGACCACAGCCGGTCTCGCCCATCCTCCATCCGGTCCCTCCCCAGCTCGCGGACCAACGCGACCCTATCTCCTGACCAAGCGCTTGGTCAAGCGAGGAAGGCCCTGATAGGGTGCTCCCGTGGGCCGCACCCTCACCGCCCTCGTAGCCCAGGTTCGCCCGGTGTCCTTCGACGCGGTCGGAACCCTGTCGAAGTTCGAGGACGAGGTGGCCATGGCCGTCTCGCAGTTCCCGGGGGTGGACATCCTGATCTTCCCCGAGCTCTACCTGACCGGCGAGGATCCCTTCGTTCCCGGAGCCCCTGACGGATACGCGGATCGTGTCGCAGAGCCCGTGCCCGGGCCGACCTCCGATCGGGCCGGGAAAGTGGCCGGGCGGTCTGGCCGGTGGATCGTGGCCGGGTCGATCCTGGAGCGAGACGGTGACAGGATCTACAACACCGCGCTGGTGTTCTCGCCCGACGGGGCCCTCGTTGCGCGACACCGGAAGATCTTCCCGTGGCGGCCCTGGGAGATCGTGGCTCCCGGGGACGTCGCCACCGTGTTCGACATCCCCGGAAAGGGCCGTCTCGGCCTGATGACGTGCTACGAGGGATGGTTCCCGGAGGCAGCCCGTGGCCTGGCCCTGGCTGGGGCCGAGCTCATCGTCCAGCCATCGATGACGGCCACGTCGGACCGGGATCAGGAGATCGTGCTCGCCCGGGGAACGGCCATCACCAATCAGTGCTTCGTCCTCGGCGTGAACGCGGTCAGCACGATCGGCGGCGGACGCAGTATCGGGGTGGACCCCGAGGGTCGGGTGCTCTTCGAGGGTGGTCCGGGCGAGGAGCTCCACGTCGAGGTCCTGGACATGGACAGGCCCGGCGTGGTTCGTGAGCACGGGACGCTCGGGCTGAACCGGGTCTGGCGCCACTTCCACGAGGCGCCACGGGGGTTGTTCGAGCCCTACCGGCGTTTCCTGGAGGGCTGACCCCCCCGGCCGGTCCCTCCGCGCCCGCGACGGCCGTCGATCAGGCGCTCATACAGGCTTGCCAGCATCTGCCGGATGGGAAGGTCCGGATCGAGTGACTGCTGCTGTACCAGGCCGTCGGCCGCCGAGGCGAACGCCTCCCCGACGCCTCGGGCGTCGAAGTCCCTGAGACCGAGCTCGGCGGCGACCTCCCGGAAGAGCGTGACGAACGGCAACCGCCACCGGGCGTACTCGCCGGCCAGCCTGGCGCGCACCACGTCGTCTCCGAGTGCGAACCAGAACAAGGCCGAGTGAACCCGCATGACCTCGATGGTGGCCGGCTCGGCCATCCACGCGATGACGGCCCGAGCCCGGACGTCCGCGGAGCCGGTCCCGTCGACGAGACGATCCAGCGGCTCCACCCAGTCGCTGCGGGCGTGCTCGATCAGCGCCAGGAGGAGGTCACGCTTGTCCTTGAAGTGATAGTGGCACATGCCGTGGGAGACTCCGGCCACCGCGGCGACGCGACGGGTAGTGAACCGCTCGATGCCTCCCTCGGCGAGCACAGTGCGGGCAGCCTCAAGGATCCGGTTCCTGGTCTCGGCGCCCTGTGCTGATCGGCCGGGACGCTCGGGCTGGGCGCTCACCGTCCGAGGTCCATGGCCACCGCGGTGATCTCGCGGGCCAGAGCCTCCACGCCGGACAGCTTCGGGACGCACACGGCCACGCCGACCTCCTTGGCCCGGCGCTCGACGTCGGCGTCGATGTAGGCCGAGTACAGGATGACCTGCTGGTCCGGGTGCTCCTCCCGGATCCGCCGGGCCGTCTCGAGGCCGTCCAGCCCGGACATCTTCAGGTCCATCACCACGACGTCGGGGTCCACCTCCTCGATCCCCCGGAGGGCCTCCTCACCCGACGCGGCCTGCCCCACGATCTCGAAGCCGTGGAGGCCCAGGATGTCCACGAGCATGGTGCGGACGTGCTCGGTGTCCTCGGCGATGTACAGCCTGACACTCATGTCCTCGCCGCCAGCCGGCGCTCACAGAACTCTCGGTTCCGCACCAGGACCTCCTTGATGGCCTCGTCGTCGCCGAGGTAGGTCCGCAGGTCGAGCTCGAGTGAGATCGTTCCACCGAAGCCGTCGGCGGCCACCTCGTCCAGCAGCTCCCCCAGCGGAAGCGCCCCCTGGTCGACCGGCAGGTGCGAGTCCCATCCTTTCCCGGCGTTATTCGACAGGTGGAAGTGAAGCACCTTTGTCCGGTATCGTCGATAGGACTCGACCACGTCGTAGCCGGCCACCGCCAGGTGGCTCGTGTCCAGCACGAGATGGGTGAATCGATCGAGGTCCTCGAAGTCCTGGCTCGCGTGGAACCGCAGACCCCGGTCTCCCCGGATCTTCAGCGGGAACATGTTCTCGACGGCGATCGTGATCCCGGCACGGGCCGAGTACTCGGCCAGGCGGTGCTCCACCCATCGGCGGTATCGCACCTGCCACTTGTAGGGCGGATGCACGACCACGAGCGGGATCCCGGCCTGCTCGGCGACCTGGGCCGAGCGGTAGATCTTCCCGATCGGATCGGTCCCCCACACGCGGCGGGTGAGGAGCAGGAAGGGGGCGTGGATCGCCCCGACGGACAGCCCGAAGTCATCCGCCAGCTCCCTGATGGTCCGGGCATCCTGGGTGGCGGGGTCGGAGGTCACCATGATCTCCACGGCGTCGTAGCCCGCCTCCCTGGCGTGCCGGAAGGCCTCTCGGAGCGGGTGGCGGAAGAACGGAGCCGTCGACAGGAGCAGCTTCGGAGCCGCGTGCACCATGATGTGCTCGTTCACCGTACCCGGCCGGGCCATGGTACCCCGGGATGAGGGAGCGTCAAGGAACCTGGATTAGGATCCCTCCCGTTTGGGAACCAGGGCGAGCGTGAGACGATCGGCGGGACGTCGGCCGTTCGGGGGAGGGGGCTTTCGGTTCGGTGGATCTGGTGCTTCCGGGCTGGCCCGGTTCGTCATCCCGGTCATCATGGCCGTGGCCGCCGGGGGGTTCCTCTGGTTCACGGCGGAGAAGCAGGACGTCCCCGTCACCGGGCGCGAGCAGCGCGTCAACCTCTCCGATCAGCAGCAGATCCGACTGGGGCACCAGGTCTACGAGCAGATGCTCCGGCAGGAAGCGGCCGCCGTGATCGACTCCGGCCCCGACTTCGAGCTCGTTCAGCGGGTCGCCGAGCGGATCGCGGCGGTGGGCGTCCAGGACAAGCCCGAGTTCGAGTGGGAGTTCACCGTGATCGACGACCCACAGATCAACGCGTTCTGTCTGCCCGGAGGAAAGATCGTCGTGTACACGGGGGTCCTGTCCGTCGCGGAGACCGAGGCCGGACTGGCCACCGTGATCGGTCACGAGGTGGCGCATGCCACGGGCGAGCAGGGTGCCGAGCGGATCTTCCAGCAGCAGCTGACGGGGACGGCGGTGCAGATCATCGCCAGCGGAGCGGCCCGCGACAGGCAGGAGTATGAGCAGATCGCCGGACTCCTGGGCGCGGGAGCGGCGGTGGGGCTGAGCCTGCCGTGGAGCCGTGATCAGGGATCGGAGGCTGATCACATCGGGCTCGTCTACATGGCTCGGGCGGGCTACCATCCGGAGGAGGCCGTCGGATTCTGGGAGCGCATGGATGCGGCAACGCGTGACCAGCCCCGGCTTCCCGAGTACCTGAGCACCCATCCGTCCAGCGAGACGCGCATCGATCAGATCAGGGGATGGCTGCCCGAGGCGCTGGAGGAGTACAGGACGGACTGATCGGGGCCGGCGTCTGCCACAATCGGCTCCGTGCGGGCGAGAACGGTGCTCGTGGCGCTCCTCGGCCTCGCGCTGCTGGCGCCTCCGGCCGCCGGCGGGACGGCGAGGTTCCGGGCTCTAGTGTTCACCAAGACGGCCGGCTTCCGGCATACGGGCATCGATGACGGCGTGGCCGCCCTCCAGGCGCTGGCGGACGAGCGCAACTTCGCCGTCGTGCACGCGGAGGACGCCGGGATCTTCACCGACGACGGGCTCCGGCCCTTCGACGCCGTGGTGTTCCTCCTGACCTCCGGGGACGTGCTCACCGCCGACCAGGAGTCGGCCTTCCGGAGGTTCATCCGGGACGGCGGGGGGTTCGTGGGTGTCCATTCCGCCGCGGACACCGAGCACGGATCGGCCTGGTACGGAAACCTGGTTGGAGGGTTCTTCGTCTTCCACCCGGCCACCCAGGAGGGAGCGGTCCGGGTCACGGACCGCCGGCACCCGTCGACCCGGTTCCTCCCTCGGAAGTGGAGACGCGCCGACGAGTGGTACGAGTTCGATCGCAACCCTCGCCGGCGGGCGCACGTGCTGGCCACGGTGGACGAGCGGTCCTACGACGGCGGGTCGATGGGATCGGACCACCCGATCGCCTGGTGCCACCGCTTCCAGGGTGGGCGGTCCTGGTACACGGCCCAGGGACATCCCGACGAGTCGTACGCTGAGCCCCGGTTCCGACGGCATCTGCTCAAGGGCCTCGAGTGGGCCGCCGGCGAGGTCAAGGGGGACTGCGGCCTCGACGCCGATCCCGACGTGGTCTCGATCCGGCACGACGCCGCGGCCGGGGCCTTCCAGGGAGGCGTGTTCGCGGCGTCCGGCCGGTGCGAGCGCCGGCGCCGGGTGGAGGTCCGGAAGCTCCGGCCCGGCCCGGACCGGGTCGTCGGCCGGCGCCGGACGAACGGGACGGGGGACTGGCGGCTGGCCGGGATCGACGCGCCGGTGGGGAGGTTCCGGGCGGCGGCCCCGGCCGATCGACCGTGCCCCGCCCTGCGTTCGACGCCGATCCGGCTGGGCTGAGCCCTCAGGCGGAGGGGAGCCGCAGCCCGAAGGCCGCCCCGTGGGGCTCGGCCGGCTCGTACCAGGCCTCGCCTCCCTGGGCTCGGGCCAGTCCGCGGACGATTGACAGCCCCAGACCGGTCCCGCCCTCGCTGGCCTGGGCCTGGGCGAACTTCTCGAACAGCCGGGAGACGAAGTGAGTGGGCACGCCGGGACCACGATCGGACACCACCAGCTCCACCCACCCGTCTCGCTTCCGGGCCTCTATCCGCACCGGCGGCCGGCCATACTTCAGGGCGTTGGCCACGTAGTTCGACAGGATGTGGTCGACGTGATGGGGATCGGCATGGGCCCGCAGGCCTCGTGACTCCACGATCTCGATGTCGGCGGCCTGCTCGGCGAACGAGGACAGGGCCTGCCGCATGGCATTTCCCACGTCGATCGACTCGGCGTGGATGTCGAGCGCGCCGGCCTCGAGCTTCGACATCGTCAGCAGCTCCTCGGCCATCTGGGCAAGCCGTCGGGCCTGCCTCTCGATCAGCTCGATCTGAGCCCGTTTCTCGTCATCCGGGATGCGCTCCCAGTGTGTGAGGAGCGTGCTGGCGAACCCCAGCACGGAGGTCAGCGGGGTCCGGAGCTCGTGTGAGGCGACCGCCACGAACGTGCTCTTGACCTCGTCCGCCGCCCTGAGCTCCTCGTTCGCCTGGCGGAGCTCCTCCGCGGAGCGTTCCAGCTCCTTCTCCGCGCGCCGTCGCTCCTGGAGCTCCTGCTGGGCTGCCGAGTAAAGGCGGGCGTTGTCCAGGGCCAGCGACGCCAGCCGCCCCACCCGTGTCAGGAGGTCGATCTCATCCGGGCCGAACACGCGGCCTTCCTCCACACGGACCAGCCCGAGCGCTCCGACGGTGTCCCCGCCAGCCCGCAGAGGGAGAGCCACGGCGGCCCGCATCGATTCGAACCCGGGCAGGTGCCCGGGCCACTTCTGATAGTCGTCGACGGCCACCGGTTTGCCCGTCTCCCACGCTCGCCCGACCAACCCCTCTCCGCGCTGGAGCCGGTAGCCCACGTATCCGGCGAACAGGCCGAACCCCGCCCGCATCACCAGCTCGTCGGCCGCTTGGTCAACCGTGTAGAGGTACGCGTGCTCCGTCCCCATCAGGCTTGCCGCTCGAGCCAGGATCGCCTCGAGGAGGCTGGTCGGCTCCAGCCGGCGGATCAGGTCGAGCGTGGTCTCGTGCAGGGCGGCGAGCTCCTCCTTCTGGTGGCGGAGCTCGTTCTGGGACCGAACCCGCTCGGTGAGGTCGGTGACCTGGGAGATCAGGTACAGGGGCTCGCCTCCGGGAGCGGCGACCACCGACCGGGCCAGGAACGTCCACACCTCGGTCCCGTCCGGGAGGAGGAATCTCTTCTCGAGCTCGTAGGAGGGGAGGCGCCCCGCCACGGCGTCTCGCTCGAAGGGCTCCTGGGTCGCAATGTCATCGGGATGGGTGACCTCCTGCCAGCGTGAGGCCAGGAGGGCCTGCTCGGAGCGCCCCAGGATCGTGCACATCGCCGGGTTCACCTGGAGGTACCGGCCCTCCAAGTCGGACAGCGCCATGCCGATCGGGGCGTTCTGGAACGCGACTCGGAAGCGCGCCTCGGCTTCGTGAAGCTCACGGCGGTCCGCGGTTCTCACGGTTCTCCCCATAGGTACCTTATCGGTCAGATTCGCCGTCCGGCTGGAGGGTCCCTGCATCGGTCTCGGCCTGGGTATCCTTCGCCCGGTGTGACCGAGGCAGACAATCGATCCCGCTGGGACGGCCGCCGCGGCAGGCACGAGGCCTGGTTCGTGACCCTGTCCCGTCCGGACGGCCGAGGCGGGTACTGGATCCGGTACACGCTCCGGGCCCCGATCGCCGGGCCGCCCGAGTCGCGTCTGTGGTTCGCCCGCTTCGACCGGGACCACCCCTCCCGGACGTTCGGCCTGAACGGGCTGCCGCCGGGCGCGGGATCGGACATCCAACCAGGGGCCGTGCCGCTCCTGTGGGGACACGCCGCGTGCGAGGCCGGAGCGGCTCGGGGGGATCTGGCGGGCCAGGGCCATCTTGTGCGCTGGGATCTCCGTTGGGTCACTGGGCAGGAGTCGTTCCGCGTCCTCCCGCCGCCCTTCTACCGCGGCGGCGTGGCCCCCACCCGGCCGTACAGCCCCAACCCCGATGCCCGGATCTCCGGAGTGATCGACGTGGACGGCGAGGGGGTCGAGCTGGACGGGTGGCCCGGTCAGCAGGGCCACCTCGAGGGAAGGCGGCACGCCGAGCGATGGGCGTGGGCCTCGTGCGCGGCGTTCGGGGACGGGACCGGCTACGCGGTACAGGCCCTGTCCGCACAGGGCCGGCGGCGGCCCTTCCGCACCCCGCTGGTGACCTTCGGCGGAGTGCGCGTCGACGGGCGATGGGTGCGGCTCAGGGGAGCCGGGCGAGGACGGTCCTGGTCGCTGGGCTCGTGGCGGCTCCAACTTCGGTCCCAGAGCTACCGCCTGGAAGGCGAGATCCGCGCCGACCGGAGCCACCTCATCCAGGCTCGGTACCTCGATCCCGACGACACTCCGCGCTGGTGCCACAACTCCGAGATCGCCTCGTCCCGGTTCCTGGTCTGGGAGCGCCGGGCCGGTGGCTGGCAGGAGCTCGCCGAGCTCGTCTCCGACGGCACCACGCACGCTGAGTGGGCCGGGAGGACCCCGGCCCCGGGGTCGTTTTCCCGGCACGCGGAGGTGGCGTGAGACTCGCTGGCGGAGGTCCTGCCCGCCCACGCCGAGGCTCGGCCCGACCGGCCCGCGCTGGTCGCCGGCGATCGTGTGACGACCTATCGGGACCTCGAGGAGCGGGTTCGGCGGGCGGCCGCGGCTTTGGCGGAGCTCGGCGTGTCGAGGGGCGATCGGGTGGCCATGCTCCTGGGGAACGTGCCGGAGTTCGTCGAGGTCCTCCACGGCGCGTGGCGGATCGGGGCGGCGGTGGCCCCCCTCAACGTGATGCTGACGCCGGAGGAGGCCGGCTTCGTGCTGGCGGACGCCGACGCCAGGGTGGTGGTGGCCGCCCGGTCCCTGGCGCCCTCGGTCCTGGCGGTGCGGGACCGGCTGGCCGGGCTGGAGCAGGTGCTGGTCAACCGGCCGCGGCCCGTCGCCCCGGCGGACGTCGTCCTACGAGAAGGCGCTGTCCAGGGCGGCCGAGCCGCCCGCCACCGATGCCCGCGAGGACGACCTGGCGCTCCTCGCCTACACGGCCGGAACCACGGCCCAGCCCAAGGGAGCCATGCTGACCCACGGGAACCTCCTGGCCAACCTGGACCAGGTTCGAGCCGTCCCGGCGCTCGAGGAGGCCGAGTCGGACGAGGTCCTGGTGGCCCTTCCCCTGTTCCACATCTACGGGTTGAATGCCACCCTCGGCGTCGAGCTCCGCGAGGGCGGTACCGCGATCCTGGTGGAGCGGTTCGAGCCGGCGGCCACGCTCGAGCTGATCTCCCGGCGCCGGGTGACCGTCCTTCCCGGCGCCCCGCCGATGTTCGGCGCCTGGCTGGCCGCGGCCGCCGGCGCCGGGGCCGACCTCTCCTCGGTCCGCCTGGCCGTGTCCGGAGCCGCCCCGCTGCCGGCTCCCGTCCTGGAGGCGCTCCGGGATCGGTTCGGCATCACGATCTGGGAGGGGTACGGGCTCACCGAGACCGCCCCGGTCGTGACGACGGCCGCCCTCGGCGAGGAGGCCCGGCCCGATTCCATCGGCCTGCCGCTTCCGGGCGTCGACGTCCGTCTCGTGGACGAGTACGGTGAGGAGGTCGAGGAGGGCGACCCGGGGGAGATCGTCATCCGCGGGCCGAACGTCTTCGCGGGCTACTGGAACCGCCCGGAGGAGACCGAGGCGGCCTTCCGTGACGGCTGGCTCCTCACCGGTGACGTTGCCTACCGTGACGAGGACGGATACCTGCACATCGTCGACCCAACCAAGGACCTGATCATCGTGTCCGGGTTCAACGTGTTCCCCAAGGAGGTCGAGGACGCCATCGCCCTGCACCCGAAGGTGGCCGAGTGCGCGGTGCTCGGGGTGCCCGACGAGCGGACCGGCGAGTCGGTGAAGGCGCTCGTGGTGGTCCGGCCCGGCGAGAAGCTGACCGAGGAAGAGGTCATTGATCGGTGCCGCGACACGCTGGCCCGGTTCAAGTGGCCCCGCCAGGTCGAGTTCGTCGACGCGCTTCCGAAGCACGTCACGGGGAAGGTACTCCGGCGGGCGCTCCGAGAGAAAGGAGCCCGATGATCGTCCTGCCGATCCTCGCCGCGCTGATCGCGCTGGCGTTCGGGGTCCAGCTGCTGGTCCGGTCCGGCCGGCGCCGGGCCTGGCACGAGGCCGTGTGGGGCGTGGCCATGCTGATGTTTGCCGCCGCTTCGGCGGCGCTGGCTCTCGGCGTGCTCGACGGCTGGTCGGCGGCGGAGTTCCGGGTGTACTGGCTGTTCGGGGCGATTCTCAACGTGCCCTACCTGGCGCTGGGGGAGGCCTACCTGCTGGTGCGCCGGCGGTGGGTGGGCCACGTCCTTCTGTTGATCGTCCTTGGCGCGACGGCGTGGGCCAGCGCCGAGGTGCGGACCGCGCCGCTGGACGTCGGGGTGCTCCGGGCGGAGGAGTTCTTCGCGGGCCGCGAGGTCCTGGGCGAGGACGCGCCCGCCAGGACGCTCGCATTCGTCTACTCGTACACGGGCACCGCGGTGCTCGTGCTGGGGATCCTATGGTCGGCCCTGGGGATGCGCGGGAGGCCCGAGCTCCGTGGGCGTTTCTATGGGACGCTGCTGATCGCGATTGGCGCGCTGATCGTCGCCGGGGGCGCCGCCTTCGCCGCCGCGGGCAACTTCGCCGCCTTCTCCGTGACGCTCGCTGTCGGCGTGGCCGGCATGTACTGGGGCTTCCTCACCGCGACCGGCATGCCCCGTCGGGTTGCCTCGTAGGGACCGGGAGCCGGCTAGCTCGCGGAGACGGTGGCGCTGACCAGCGGGCTGGCTTCTGGGGCGGGGTGGCCGCGGCGCTCGTCGGTGAGCAGCACCACCTCCCACCGATCCGGGTTCGTCTCCACCGGCATCATCCCCCAGCCGTGGATCACCTCGAGCACGCCGGCGTGCCACGTCTCGCCGCCGCCCAGGAACCACACGTGATAGGTGAACGTTGGCTCGGGGAGGCCCGTGGCCATCAGGTACGAGTGGTCGCTGCCCGGAACCGACACCACCGAGACCCGGGCGTCGTTGACACCGTCGAGAGCCAGGACCCGGCTGCTGGGGTGGGTGGTCGTGGACAGCGCGTCGACGAGCCAGCCCTGGGTGCGCTGGGCGTCGTCGAGGCGCCCGGACAGCCCGGCCAGGAGCGCCAAGCTCCATCCCGAGAGGCCGATCAGGATCACGCCCGCCACCGCGCCGAGGGCCCAGCCCGGCCTGACCCGGCGCCGCCGGGACGGCGCCAGCGACCGTCGCATGCGGGGCAGCAGGGTGTCGGGCGGCGCGGCCGCGGGGGCCGCCAGCGCCAGGTCGCCCGCCACCAGCCGGTACTCGTCCAGCGCCCGCCGGCACCGTCCGCATCCGGGCACGTGCTCCAGGAGGGCCCGCTCCGCCAGGGCCGCGTCCTCCGGGTCGAGGCCGTCGAGGACGTAGCAGGCCAGCAGCTCCTCCACCCGCTCGTGGTCCCAGCTCACGTCAGCGCCTCCCGAAGCCGCCGCATGGCGGCAAACACCCGGCTCTTCACGGTCCCGATCGGGATCCCCTCCTCTTCCGCGATCCTCGACTGCGTCAAGCCCCGGAAGTACATCAGCTCGACCAGCCGGCGCTGGTCCTCGGGGAGCGAGGCCAGCGCGTCCTTCACCTGACGGCGACGATCGGCCAGGTCCGCCTCCTCGACCACGGCCTCCATGACATCTTCGACGAGCGGGGGGTCCGGGTTCGCCCGCCGCTCGCGGTCGCGCAGCCGCTCCTCCCGGCGGACCGCGTCCACGGCCCGGTGGTGGACCAGCGACAGGAGGAAGGTGCGGAAGGGCCCTCGGGTGGGGTCGTAGGCGTCGGGGGCGTTCCACACCGCCAGGAACGCGTCGTGCACCACCTCCTGGGCCAGGAACGGCTGCCGGAGCACGCCGAGGGCCACGCCGTAGCACGCCGCGGCGTATCGCTGGTAGAGGGCCTCGAAGGCGCCGGGGTCCCGGCCCTCAACCCGGCGGACCAGCTCCAGGTCCGTCTCGGCCATGGATGACAAGTATGAACGCAGCCTGCGGAATCCGCCCCACCACCCGTGTGTATCCTGACTCGGTGAGCCTCGATCCCCGCATCGGCACCGTGGTGGCCGGCTGCCGCATCGAGGAGCGACTCGGTCCCGGCGGGATGAGCCTGGTCTACCGGGCCGAGCACGCCACGCTCGGCCGGAAGGTGGCCATCAAGTTCCTCGACCCGCGCCTGGCCGAGGACGAGGCCTACCGCAAGCGGTTCCTCCGGGAGTCGCGTCTGGCCGCGGCCCTGTATCACCCGAACATCGTTCCGATCTACGACGCCGGTGAGGCAGAGGGCGTGCCGTACATCACCATGCACTTCGTGCAGGGGACCGACCTGGCCGAGCTGCTCAAGCGTCAGGGATCACCGCCGACCGACGGCGTCGTGACGATCATGCTCCAGGTGGCCGGGGCCCTCGACGCCGCCCACGACCGGGGGCTGGTGCACCGTGACGTGAAGCCGGCGAACATCCTCATCGCCTCGGGGGAGGGGGTCGAGCCCGAAGGCCACGTCTACCTGACCGACTTCGGCCTGGCCAAGCAGGTGGCCGCGGCGGGCACCGCGCTGACGAAGCAGGGCCTGTTCATGGGGACTCTGGACTACGTGGCCCCCGAGCAGATCCAGGGCCAGGAGGTCGACCGCCGGACCGACGTGTACTCGCTCGGCTGCGTCGTCTACGAGTGTCTGACCGGCACCACCCCGTACCCACGCGAGAACGAGGTGGCCATGCTGTACGCGCACATGCAGGAGCCACCGCCGCCGGCGCGGGAGCATCGGCCGGAGCTGCCCCCGCGGGTGGATGCGGTCCTGGCCAGGACCATGGCCAAACGCGCCGACGACCGGTACGCGACGTGCCGGGAGCTCGTCGAGGATCTCCAGGCTGCGCTCGACGCGGTGCCGGCGGCCGTACCCGTGGAGCTCCCGCCGGTGGGGCCGTCGGCTCCCCAGGAGGAGACGACCCCCCCGCCCGACCAGAGGCCGTCGGCCCCGCCCCTGGCGGACGTGGTCTCCCTCGACCATGCCGGGACACGGTTCGGGCTGGGGCGAACCGCGAACGGCTACGCTATCTGGGACCTCGAAGCCGGAGGGCGCCCGGTCAGGCTGTTCCCGCTCGCCGACCAGTCGTGGGCGGTCGCCTGGCAGACCTTCCAGGACCTCGAGGCGGCGCCGCCCGAAGAGCACCCGGCCGCATCCGTCCCGGAGGCGGTCCCGGAGCCGGCCTCCGCGCCGGTGGCCTCCGCGGAACCGCTCCTGGTCGGTGTGGTGTTCCTCGACTACCGGGGCCGCCGATTCGCGCTCGGGCGGACCGAGGAGGAGTACGCGATCTGGGACCTCTCGGCCGGCGGCATGCCGGCCCACACCTGGCCGATCCGGCCCGAGGCGTGGCGGGAGGCGTGGGCCCGGTACCAGGAGCAGGAGGCCGCCGCCGAGCCGGCCCCGGTCACGCCGGCCCAGACGGCTCAGCCGAGGGAGCTCACCGGGGCGGTCGCCGTCGACTACACGGGGGCGGGGTACGGGCTCGGCAGGACCACCGACGCCTACGCCATCTGGGACCTCTCTGCGGGCGGGAGCCCGGTGCGCATCTTTCCCCTCCACCCGTCCTCCTGGCAGCAGGCGTGGGCGGCCTTCCAGGAGCTCGAGTCGGCCCGCAGCTCGCAGGGCTGACGATGGCCGGCCGCGACCCCCTGATCGGCGCGGCGGCCATCGACTACCGGGGCGCCCGGTTCGTCCTCGGCCGGACCGTCGACGCCTACGCGATCTGGGACCCGTCGGTCGGCGGCGCGCCTCGGCGGCTGTTCCCCCTGACCGCGGACGGGTGGGCGGAGGCCTGGCGTGAGTACCGGGCCCTCGAGGCCGCGGGCGGCGGCCAGGGAACCTCCGAGGAGGGAGCCATCCCTCCGCTCCGGATCGGCCAGATCATGGCCGTTGCGTTCGCCCTGTATCGCCGGCACCTCCGGACCCTGGCCGCCATCGCCGCCCTGATCGTCGTCCCCTTCTACGCCGTCTCGCTCACGCTGGTCCTGGCCACGGTCCGCCTGGTGCCTGAGCGCGTAGGGCTCCGGACGACGCTGACTCCCCGGGTGCCCACGTGGGTCGAGGCGGTGAGCGACGTCCTCCTGTATGCGTTCGTCATCCCCTTCCTGAGCGCGGCCATCGTGACGGCGGTGGCCTGGGCGCTGCTCGACCGCAGGCCCACCGTGGCCGACGCCTATCGAAGGGCGGCCCGGCGGGCGCACTCCGTCCTGTGGGTCTCGCTCCTCGCCGGCGTCGCGGCGGCCGCGCCGCTGGTCCCGGGGATCGTCGTGGCCGTCCGCCGGGGCGCGTCCGAGCCGGCCGCCGCGCTGGCGGTGGTGCTGATCGCCGTGGGCCTGGTGCCGGCGGTGTTCCTCGGGCTCCGCTTCGTCTTCGGCACCTCGGTGGTGGTGGTCGAGGGTGTGCGGGGCACCAAGGCGCTTCGGCGATCGTGGCGGTTGGTCCGGGGGCTGACCGGGAAGGTCCTGGGCGGCCTGCTCCTCGCCCTGCTCATCCTGTTCGCCCTCCTCCTCCTCCTGATCACGCTGGCCCTGGCCGTGGTCCTGTTCCGCGACCTCACCGAGACCACCGTGCGCCTCGCCCTGGCCCTGGTGAGCGCGGTGACCGCGCTCGTGGTCTCGCTGGTGGGGCCGTACGTGAACCTGGTGATCGTGCTGCTGTACCTCGACGCCCGGGGGCGGAAGGATGGCCTGACCCTCCGGGGGGTGGCGGCCGAGGTGGACGCCGGTGGCTGAGGTTCCCAGGGTGACGATGTACACCCGAACGACGTGCGCGCTGTGCGATGAGGCCCGGGAGGCGATCCTGGCGATCCGCGCCGAGGCCCCCTTCGAGTACGAGGAGGTGTTCGTCGACGGCCGGGAGGACCTCGAGCGGACCTATGGGGGCCGGGTCCCCGTGGTCCTCGTCGACGGCGAGGAGGCTTTCGAGCTCCACGTCGACCCCGGCGACCTCCGAGCCCTGGTGCGGAGCAGGGGAGCTTGAGCGATTGAGAACGGAACGCCCCCAGCGGTACAATCCGTTTCTCATGTTCACGAAGTCCTCCCCGCCGTGAGGGCCCGCCCGATCCCCGAGGCCACCGTGGGCCGTCTGCCCGTCTACCTCCGAGCGCTGGTGGAGATGGCCGAGACCGGGCGGGCCACGACCTCCTCGGAGGGCCTGGCCGAGGCGGCGGGCGTGAACTCGGCCAAGGTCCGGAAGGACCTGTCCTACCTCGGTTCGTACGGGACCCGGGGCGTCGGCTACGACGTGGCCTACCTGATCCACCAGGTCCGGCGGGAGCTCGGGCTGACCCAGGACTGGCCGGTGCTGATCGCCGGGGTGGGGAACCTCGGGCACGCCCTGGCAAACTACCGGGGCTTCGCCGAGCGCGGCTTCCGCGTCGTGGCCCTGGTCGACGCGGACCCGTCCACGGTCGGCGAGGTCGTGGGCGGCGTGGCCGTCCGCCACGTCGACGAGACGGCCCGCCTGGTGCGGAAGCACGACGTGGCCATCGGCATGATCTGCACCCCCGCCGGAGCGGCCCAGGAGGTGGCCGACCGCATGGTCGCCGCCGGCGTGCGCTCGATCCTGAACTTCGCCCCGGCGGTGATCGCGGTGCCGTCCGAGGTCTCCCTCCGGAAGGTCGACCTGGCCATCGAGCTTCAGATCCTCGGCTTCTACGAGCAGCGGAAGGCCGTGCTTGCCGACGTGAAGCGCGGCCGGGCCCGCCAGCTCGCCGAGGTGGCGGAGCCGGCCCGGTAGGGGAGTCGGGTGCCCGTCCTCGCCCTGGGGGTGTCCTACCGGCGAGCCCCCGTCGAGCTCCTGGAGCGCCTGGCCATCTCCGAGGACGCCGAGCCGAAGGCCTACCAGCGGCTGGCCGGCCTCGAGTCCGTGCGGGAGTCGGTGGTGCTCTCGACGTGCAACCGGGTCGAGGTGTACGCGGAGGTGAGCCTGTACCACCAGGGGTTCCAGGACCTGAAGCGGTTCCTCTCCGAGGCCACCGAGGTCCCCGTCGAGGAGCTGGCGGAGCCCCTGTACTCGCACTACGAGGACGACGCCGCCGAGCACCTGTTCTCGGTGGCCGCGGGTCTCGACTCGATGGTGCTGGGGGAGCCGCAGGTCCTGGCCCAGGTCCGCGCGGCGTTCCGGCGTGCGGAGGCCGAGCGGGCCACCGGCCCGCACCTGTTGCGGCTGTTCCAGCGGGCGGTCCGGGCGGGCCGGCGGGCCCGGGAGGAGACCGGGATCGGGGCCAGCCCGGCGGCCTTCGTGGAGGCCGGGGCCGTGCTGGCCGGGCGGCACCTCGGCCGGCTCGGGGAGCTGGCGGCGCTGGTGATCGGGGCGGGAGAGATGGGATCCCTGGCGGCCCGGACCCTCCGGGATCGTGGCGTCGGCGAGATCACCGTCCTCAGCAGGCGAGCGGGCCGGGCCGAGCGGCTGGCTCGGAAGCTCGAGGCCGGCTACGGCGGCCTGGAGGCCCTGCCGGCTGAGCTGGCCCGGGCCGACCTGGTGATCTCCTCGACCCAGGCCACGGCGCCGGTGATCTCGGCCCAGGCCGTGCGTGCCGCGGTCTCGGGCCGGGACCGACCCATGTTCGTCCTCGACCTGGCGGTCCCGCGCGACGTGGAGCCGGCCGCCGCCGAGATCCCGGGGGTCCGGGTCGCGGACATCGACGACCTCGGCGAAGCGCTCGCCGGGACCCGGAGCGACCCCCACGGCGAGGTGGCAGCGGCCCGGTCCGTGGTGACGGAGGAGGCCAGGCGGTACGCGGTCGATCGGCGCACCGCCAGGCTGGCTCCCCTGATCGAGGCGCTCCACGCCCGAGGGGAGGCCGTGCGGGCGGCCGAGCTCCGGCGGCTGGCGTCCCGGCTGGGTGCGCTCCCGGAGGGGGAGCGGGAGGCCGTGGAGGCCATGACCCGGAGGATCGTCCGGCGGCTCCTGCACGACCCGGTGGTCCGGCTGAAGGATCTGGCCGGCCGGGGGGCCGACGAGGAGCATGCCCGGGCCCTGGCCGAGCTGTTCGGGCTGGAGCACCCCGAGGGCTGAGGGGATGCGGCTCCGGATCGGCACCCGGCGATCCCGACTCGCCCTGGCCCAGGCCGAGGAGGTCGCGGGCCTCCTCCGGGAGCGCGGCCACGAGCCGGAAGCGGTCCCCATGACCACCGCGGGCGACCGGGGGGCATCGCCCGCCGCCTCGCCCTCGGGGACCAAGGGGCTCTTCGTGGCCGAGATCACCGAGGCGGTGGTCCGCGGGGACGTGGACCTGGCCGTGCACTCGGCCAAGGACCTCCCCTCCGAGGATCCCCCCGGGGTGGTCGTGGCGGCCGTCCCCGAACGCGGGCTGCCCTACGACGTGCTGGTGTCCAGGGATGCCGACGTCGGCCACGCCGCGATCGTGGGGACGTCGAGCCTTCGCCGCCGGGCCCAGATCCTGCGCACGCTCCCGGGCGCCCGGGTCCGCGATCTCCGAGGGAACGTCGACACGCGCCTCCGCAGGCTCGCGGACGGCAGGGTCGACGCGCTCGTCCTGGCCGCGGCGGGACTGGCCAGGCTGGGGCTGGCACCCGAGCACGCCAGGCCGCTGCCGGTCGACGACATGGTCCCGGCGCCGGGCCAGGGTGCCCTGGCCGTCCAGGCCCGAGCGGACGATCCCGCCGCCGAGGCCGCAGCGACGCTGGACCATCCGGCCTCGCGGGCGGCCTTCGAGGCCGAACGCCGCCTGGTCGGCCTGCTCGGTGGAGGCTGCCGGCTTCCCCTCGGGGCCTACGCGGAGGTCCGTGACCGGGCCATCCGGCTGCTCGCCGTGGTGGTCCGGCCCGACGGCTCCGACCTGCTGTGGTCCCAGGTCGAGGGCGATCGACCCGACCAGGTGGCCGGCGAGGCCGCCGAGGTGCTGCTGTCCGCCGGGGCCGGGTCGATCCTCCGGGACCTCCGCGAGTGAGTGGGCCGCTGACCGGTCGGGTCGTGCTGGTGACCCGGCCCGGGGAGCAGGGGGCGAGCCTGGCCCGACGGCTGCGCGACCTCGGGGCCGATGCGGCCCAGGCTCCCACGATCGTGGTGGAACCCGCGGCGCCCGCCGGCGGGCTCGACGAGGCGGTCCGGGAGGCCGCGGAGGGCGGGTTCGCCTGGTCGGTGTTCACCAGCGCCGCCGGGGTCCGGGCCTGGTTCGCCCGGGTCGAGGCTCTGGGAGCGGGCCCGCCGCGGGGAGACGTGGCCGTGGTGGGGGACGCCACCGCCGAAGCGCTGCGGGAGCACGGGACGCGGCCCTCGCTCGTCCCCGAGACCTTCACCACCGAGGCCCTGGCCGGGGCGTTCCCCGAGGGTTCGGGCCGTGTGCTGCTGGCCCGGGCGGACCTGGCCGGCGGCGATCTCGAGGAGGCCATACGGGGCAAGGGATGGGAGCCGGTCAGGGTCGACGCGTACCGGGTTCGCGCCGCCGCCGGGCTGCCGAACCCAGCCGCGGCCCTGCTCCGAGATGGCCGGGTGGACGTGGTGACCTTCACCTCGCCCTCGACCGTGGAGGGATTCGTGCGGCTCGCGGGCGCGGCCGGCGCGCCGGAGGCAGTGTGCATCGGGCCGGTCACGGCGGACGCGGCCCGGGCCGCCGGCCTCGACGTGGCCGCGGTGGCCGAACCGCACACCGAGGACGGCCTGGTGGCCGCGCTGATCCGGGCCCTGACCCCCGGTTGACAGGGCAGGGGCCGTCCGTCAGGCTTCGCCGCCGGAAAGGAGCGAGGCATGGTTGGGAGCGCCGTGCGGATCCTCGCGGTCGTCGCCGCGGTGGCACCGGCCGGGTGCATGGGCGACGCCGCCGACCTGAACCCCGTGGAGCGCGATGCGGGGGAGGCCGGGGTGCACATCGAGGTCGTCGGGTGCGAGCTCGACGAGACCACAGGCAACGTGACCGAGACCGTCGAGGTCACCAGCGACCGGGAGTACACCACGATCCTGGTCGCTTTCAGGCTCGTCGACGCCCAGGGAACCATCGCGGCCAACACGTCCACGTCGGCCACGGACGTCCGGCCCGGAGAGACGTACCGGCTCGAGATGCCCCTGTCGCCGGCCGGTGAGCTCGGCCAGGGCTTCACCTGCGAGGCCGACCTCGAGCTGGCCACGGAGCCCTTCGGCTAGGGCTCGGCCTGCGATGTAGCATCGAGACGATGGCGTTTCCCACGCATCGGCCCCGCCGGCTGCGGCGGACCGCGGCCCTCCGGGCCCTGGTCCGGGAGACGGAGCTGTCGCCCCGGCACCTGGTGGCCCCGCTCTTCGTCAAGGAGGGCATCGCGGAGCCGGCCGCGATCGGCTCGATGCCCGGGCAGCACCAGCACACGCTGGAGTCGCTCCGCAAGGAGGCCCGGGAGATCTTCGAGCGGGGCGTCCACGCGTTCGTCCTGTTCGGCGTGCCGTCACGGAAGGACTCCGAGGGCAGCGAGGCGTGGAACGACGACGGCATCGCTCAGCGGGGACTCCGAGCGCTCCGCGAGGAGCTGGGGGACGACGCCGTCGTGATCACGGACCTGTGCCTCGACGAGTACACCGATCACGGGCACTGCGGCGTGCTCGACGAGTCCGGCGAGGTCGACAACGACCGCACCCTGGAGCGGTACCGGCGGATCGCCGCGTCCCAGGCCCGGGCCGGAGCCGACCTGGTGGCGCCCTCGGGGATGATGGACGGCCAGGTGGCGGCGATCCGGGAGACCCTCGACGAGGCCGGGTTCGGCCGGGTCGGCATCCTTGCGTACGCGGCCAAGTTCGCCTCGGCCTTCTACGGCCCGTTCCGCGAGGCCGCCGAATGCGCGCCCCGGTTCGGCGACCGGGCCGGCTACCAGATGGACCCGGCCAACGCCGACCAGGCCCTGCGGGAGATCAGGACGGACCTGGAAGAGGGGGCCGACATCGTCATGGTGAAGCCCGCCCTTCCCTATCTCGATGTGATCCGGAGGGCCAAGGAAGAGACCGGCGCCCCGGTGGCCGCGTACAACGTGTCGGGCGAGTACGCCATGGTCAAGGCCGCGGCAGAGCGCGGCTGGATCGACGAGCCGCGCATCACCCTCGAGGTCCTCACGGCCATCCGCCGGGCCGGGGCCGACCTCATCCTCACGTACCACGCCCGGGACGCCGCCGACTGGCTCGGCTGACTCAGCCGGATCGCAGCCGCTCGGCGATCTCCGTGACCGAGGCCTCCAGTCGCTTGAGGCGGTCCAGGGCCTCCTGGTTCACCTCGTAGTCGTGCTCCGCCTCGTCCCGGTCCTTGGCCGCCTGCCGGTTCTGGCTCATCATCACCACCGGCCCGGTGTACGCGGCCTGGAACGACAGCACCAGGTTCAGCAGGATGAACGGGTACGGATCGAACGGCTCGCCGGACAGCCACTTCCCGATCACGATGGTGTTGGCCAGGATCCACATCACCAACAGCGTCGACTGGACGATGATGAAGGGCCACGAGCCGACCGACGCGGCCACCAGGTCGGCGACGCGCTCGCCGGCGGTCCGCCGGTCCAGATGCCGGATGTTGACGGGGGAGCGGCTGAAGGCCGCCTCCCGGGGGAATCGGAGCCGCATGTCCACCTCCCGAGGTCGTGGTGGGGGAGGATAGCCGGGTGACGGGCTCCGAGGGGCTGTTCGAGCGAGCCCGGCGGGTGATCCCGGGCGGCGTGAACTCGCCGGTCCGCGCGTTCGGCGCCGTGGGCGGGAGGCCGATCTTCGCCGTCCGGGGCCGGGGCGCCCATCTCCTCGACGCGGACGGGCGCGAGCTGATCGACCTGGTCCAGTCCTGGGGCGCCCTCCTGTTCGGCCACGCCCGGCCGGAGATCGTCGAGGCCGCCGCGGCGGCCGCGGCCCGGGGGACCTCGTTCGGGGCCCCCACCGAGGCCGAGGTCGCGCTGGCCGAGCGGCTGGTGGAGATGGTGCCGTCGGTCGAGCGGGTCCGCCTGGTGTCGAGCGGCACCGAGGCGGCAATGAGCGCCGTGCGGCTGGCCCGGGGCGTCACCGGACGGACCAGGGTCGTCAAGTTCGACGGCTGCTACCACGGACACTCCGACGGGCTGCTGGCCCGGGCCGGGTCCGGCGTGGCCACGTTCGGCATCCCGGGGACGCCCGGCGTGACCGAGGGCGCGGCCGCCGACACGATCGTCCTGCCGTGGGGCGACCTCGACGCCGTGCAGGAGCTGTTCGATGATGCCGGGGCCGCGGTCGCCTGCGTCATCCTCGAGCCGGTCCCGGCGAACATCGGCGTCCTGGAGCCGCCGCCGGGCTTCCTCCAGGCGCTCCGCCGGGTCACCGAGGCCACCGGCGCGCTCCTGCTCTTCGACGAGGTCATCACGGGCTTCCGCCTGGCCCGGGGCGGCGCCCAGGAGCGATTCGGGGTGACTCCGGACCTCACCGTCCTGGGCAAGGTCATGGGCGGCGGCTTCCCGTGCGCGGCGTTCGGGGGCCGGGCCGACGTGATGGGTGGTCTGGCGCCCGAGGGCCCCGTGTACCAGGCCGGGACGCTGTCGGGGAACCCGGTGGCTGTGGCCGCGGGCCTGGCCGCGCTGGAGCTCGTGGACCGCCTCGATCCGTACGCCGAGCTCGACCGGTCCGCCGAGGCGCTGGCCGCCGGGCTTTCCGATGCGCTGTCCGCCGCGGGGGTCGCCCACGTCATCAACCGGGTGGGCCCCCTTCTCTCGCTCTTCCTCGCCGACGGCCCCGTCCGTGACGCCGCTGGAGCCAGGGCGGCCGACCACGAGGCCTACGCCCGGTTCTTCCACGCGATGCTCGAGCGGGGTGTGTACCTGCCGCCGTCCGGCTACGAGGCCTGGTTCCTTTCCACCGCGCACGGAGAGACCGAGGTCGGACTGGTGACGGAGGCGGCCGGGGAGGCCGCAACGGAGGTCGCCGCTACCGGGCGATCGTGAAGAACAGCGCGATGAAGATGGCCAGGACCATCACCGCGAACCAGATGAAGGAGAGCCCGCCCTCCTCGACCGCCGCCACGATGATCCCAGGGTCCACTCGTCCCTCCTCCTAAGTCGGTCCCCGCCACGGGGCCTGCTCGCCGCCGGTCAGGATCTCCTTGCGCCGGCGCTCGGCCCGATCCAGGAACGGCAGGTGGGCCACGAAGCCGATGATCGAGCCGGCCAGGAACAGCCAGGACGGCAGGGCCAGGTCCCCGGGGTCCTTGTAGCCGAACACGAGCACCTCCGGGCCGCCCGCCGAGGCGAACGCCCTGGCCGCGGCGAGCCTGGTCTCGTCCAGAGTGGTGAACCGGAGGTCGGTGATCTCGAACGCGTCGGGGGGGATCTCTCCTTCCAGGCCGGCGGCCCGGAGCTCTCCGGCGGCCTCCTCGGCCAGGAACTCCTGGAAGGCCAGGGTGGCCGGCTCGACCTCGGCGTTCAGGCCGCCCTCCTCCGCGGGATCCCGCCACGGGCCTTCCGGATATTCCTCGATGATCGGGTGGGTCGGCGAGGAAAGGTCCCGGCCCGCGGCCAGGCCGAACCACGTCGGCAGGTCGCCCCGGGGGCCGAGGTTCGGCGGGGTGCCCGGAGCGCCGAACGCCCACAGCGCGGAGAGGATCACCATGAACGCGAAGAGCCCCGTCGCCGCGATCAGGTAGCCCATCCGAACCCCGAACACGGCCGACAGCAGCAGCCACACGCTCCCGCCGAAGATGACGAACGCGGACACCACGACCAGGGTGCCCTCGATGTTCGTCCGGGTGAGCGCCAGGGCCTCGGTCACTGGGCTTCCCCGGGGGTGGCCTCCGGGCCGGGCTCCGGCGTGGCCGCGGCGGCCTGCGGGTTCGTGCACACGTTCTGCTCGAAGGGGACGTTCTCCTCGTTGATCTCCACCAGGTAGCTGATGAGGTCCTGGATCTGCTGGTCGTTCATGGGCCCGGCGAACCGGACGCTCCACGACGGCATCGGCGTGCCCTCGCGCCCCTCCATGATCGTGGTCCGGATGTCCTCGACGCCGGTGATGAGGGGGTGGTTGGTCGAGGCCCCGCCGCACACGTCCCGGAGCGGGGGGACCGGGTACTCGGGGATGAGCTCCCCGTCGGCGGTGGTGAACGGGACCGTCCCGCCCTGGGCCTCGGCGCCGTGGCAGCGGGCGCACCCGAACCCGGTGGGGTTCTCCT
>JBOGWD010000057.1:0-1954 GCA_050693275.1 Actinomycetota bacterium
TCGACGTCAACGGCAAGCTGATGGGC
The DNA here is from genome assembly GCA_050693275.1 of Actinomycetota bacterium. Classification (GTDB taxonomy): domain Bacteria; phylum Actinomycetota; class UBA4738; order UBA4738; family CALAEC01; genus CALAEC01. The sequence goes on from JBOGWD010000057.1 coordinate 27, forward strand.
AAGCCCGGCGCGGGCGTCCCGAAGAAGCAGCACTAGTCGCCGCGTCAGAGGTCGAGGAGGCGGGAGGCGTTCCCCACCAGGATCGCCTCCCGCGCTTCTTCGGAGAGCCCCAGGTCCTCGAACTCCTCGAACCACCGGTCGAGCTCGATGAACGGGTAGTCGCTTCCGAACAGGGTCCGGTCGTTCAGTCGCTTCCCCGCCTCCCGGACGACCTCGGGCGGCAGGTACCCCGGGGCCCAGCCGGAGAGTTCGATCCACACGTTCGACTTGTGGAGGGCGATGGCCAGGCACTCCTGATGCCACGGCCACCCGAAGTGCGCGGCGATCCAGGTCACCTCGGGGAAGTCGGCCGCCACCGCGTCGAGGAACCCCGGGTGGGAGTAGCGGATCTTGGTCCCGCCGGCGCCCGGCGTCCCCGCGCCGATCCCGCAGGTCCCGGTGTGGAACAGGAGGATCATCCCGAGCTCCTCCGCCTTGGTCCACAGCGGGGAGAAGGCGGGCTCGCCGGGGTGGAACGCCTGCATGGTGGGGTGGAACTTGAGGCCCTTCATCCCGAGGTCCGCGGCCCGCTGCAACTCGTCGAGGGCGTCGGGCCCGTGCGGGTCGACCGACCCGAAGCCCATCAGCGTCCCGGGGTACCGGTCGGACAGCCCGGCCATGAACTCGTTGCCCAGCCACGGCCGGCCGGTCACGGACCGGTCGTCCCAGTCCAGCACCACCCCGAGCATATCTCGCTGGCGGTACTCCTCGGCCACCTGGTCGAGGGTCCTCCGCTCCGGCGACTTCCGGAAGTATCGCTCGGTGGCCGCCAGGTGCGGCCCGATGGCGTTCTCCAGCCACTCGTCGGTGGGCAGATGGACGTGCAGATCGACGGCTCTCGGCACGGTCCTACGGCTTCGAGTACTCGTAGAACCCCTTGCCGCTCTTCCGGCCCAGGAAGCCGGCGTGCACCATCCGGCGAGCGACCGGCGGTGGGGCCACGTCCGGATCCTTGAACTCGTCGTACAGGACCTCGGCCACGGCCATCATGGTGTCCAGGCCGATCAGGTCGAGGAGCTCGAACGGGCCCATCGGATGGCTGAGGCCGAGCTTGACCGCGGTGTCGATGTCCTCCTTGGTGGCGAACTCCTCCTCGAGCATCCGGATGGCGCTGTTGAGGTAGTAGGTGAGCAGGTAGTTCACGATGAACCCGGCCCGGTCCTTGGCCACCACGCACGTCTTTCCGAGCCGCTCCCCCATCCCCCTGCCGAACTCGAGGGTCTCGTCCGAGGTGGTGATGGCCCGGACCAGCTCGATGAGCTTCATGATCGGCGGCGGGTTGAAGAAGTGCATCCCGACGACCTTGTCCGGGCGCTTCGTCTGCATGGCCATCTGGACGATGGGCAGCGAGGACGTGTTGGTGGCCAGGACGATGTCGTCCCGGGTGATCCCGTCCAGGGCCCGGAAGATCTCCAGCTTGGTCTCGAGGTGCTCGGTGGCCGCCTCGATCACCAGGTCGGACTCGGCGAGGTCCTCGTAGTCGGCCGTGCCGTGGATCGCGCTCATCACCCCCACGCGGTCCTCCTCGGAGAGCTTGCCGCGCTCCACCGCCCGGGCCAGGGACTTCTCGATCCGGGCTCGTCCCCGCTCGACCTGCTCGTCGTCGACCTCGAGGTAGGTGACCTCCGTGCCGGCCTTGGCGCACACCTCGACGATGCCGGAGCCCATGATCCCGCAGCCGATCACGCCGACCTTCTCGACCTCTTCGGGCTTCATCGTTCCTCCTCTCGAAGGACCCAGCCTATTCGACCCCTCGTCGGCCCCGCAAAGGGCGTCAGTCGCGCGGCGTCCGCGGTCCGGCGGCCCGCCACAGGAGGAAGCCGACCAGTGCCGCCAGCAGGATCCACGGCCACAGGAAGCCGGGGACCGCGGCCCACACCAGGCCCACG
>JBOGWD010000058.1:0-8091 GCA_050693275.1 Actinomycetota bacterium
ATCGCCCGGGAGAACGCGCACCTCCATGGCGGCGAGATCTACGTGTTCAACGGCCGGAGCGGGGGAACACGGTTCGAGCTTCACCTGCCCCGCCGAGAGCAGGAGCCGGTGGAGCGGTGAGGCTCGCCGCGGTCCTGACGGTGGCAGCGATCCTCGCCGGCGCGTGCCGGAGCGAGGGCCTCACGCTCCTGTCCGAGGCCGACCTGCCCGAGGACGTGTACGGCTCGCCGGGCCCGACCCCGGAGGAGACCCCCGAGATCCCCGATGTGGGAACGGTCTACCTCGTCCGGGGCGAGCGGCTGGTGGCCCGCCCCAACACCTCGCTCCAGTTCCAGCCCGCGGACTCCCTGGCCGAGGCCCTGATGCTGGCGCTCATCACCGCCCCGGGGGACCGGCGGATCACGAACGCGATCCCCGAGCGCACCCGCCTGAACGAGGTCCGGATCGACGGGCCTGTGGCCACCGTGGACCTGTCCTCGGAGTTCGAGGGCGCGGCCCCGAGTGAGCAGCAGACCCTCCGGATCGCCCAGGTCGTGTACACCCTGACCCAGGAAGGCACCGACATCAGCTCGGTGCGCATCAGCATCGACGGCGTCCTCCAGCAGCTGACGCCGGCCCTCCTGGTCACCCGCGGGGACTACCGGGGCGTGGCTCCGCCGAACGAGGGACAGAGGTAGGGCCGGCGCCCCACAGCGGAAGCCGTGCACCCGGGCCGCCTTCACGAAACCGTCACATCGTCGTCGCGGAAGCGAAACGGCGGGCGGGCATCCTCGTGGTGCTGGAGGCGACCATCCCCCTCCCGTCCGGGGCTGGTCGCCAGGCGCGGAGCCCTCCTCCGGCGGACGGTCGGTCTCTCGAGCCGAGACCAGCCTCCCTCCGGGGGATCCCCTCTCCACCCGTACCCGGCCGGGGGAGGGCCCGCGCAACCACTCCCCTCTTCGGGTCTCAGATGCGACCGGCCTTGCCGGCGATCTGCGGCAGACGGCGGTTGAGGGCGTCCAGGACGGCTCGGGCCCCGCTCACGTCCTCCTGACCCTTCGGGCTCGTCACCGCCCCCACGTATCGATGCGTCCCCACCCGCACCGTGACCACCAGCACGTCGAGGCCCTCGGACGCGTCGCTGCGGTAGACGCCCTCGACCGCCACGTCGGAGTCGAGCAGCGGTTTCATGGCGTCGGCCACCGCCTGGGCGGAGGCGTAGCTGCGCCCGGCGTCGCTGGTCCGGCCTCGTCCCCTTCCCCTCAGGGTCTGCCCCCGCCAGTCCAGGAGCACGTCCACCGAGGACTCGTCGTCCATGCCCACCGTCAGGTCGACCAGGCGGATCCGCGGCTCGTCCAGCTGGTCGGCGCCGGCGTCGATCTCCTCGACCCGGATCGTTGCCTCGCCGAGGGCCCTGGTCAACGCGTGTCGGGTGAGCTCGGGATCGGCGTGGCGGTCGAGCAGGACCCGCAGCGAGGGAGGATCGCCGGGGGCCATCTCGGCCCAGGCCACGCCGGGGATCTCCCGGACCCTGCGCTCCAGCGAGGGGGGAAGCTCCTCGCCCCGGGTGGCCAACCACTCGATGACGAACCTGGCGAAGCGCATCGCCTCTGCCGCAGCGGTGGAGGTGACGCCCCGAAGGATCACGATCTTGCTGCCGTCCTTGCCCAGCCACCGGGCCTGGGCCATGGGAACGTTGACCTCCTCCTCCACCCGGCCCTCGACCATGGCATGGCGAGCCTGCTCCACCAGCTCGGCGAGATCGGCCGAGGACAGCCCGCGGGGCTCGATGAGCAGGTGCTCCTCGCCGGAGGGGATGAGGAGGATGTACGCGGCCGACTCGGCCTCGGTCTCCACGACCAGCCACCGCAGGACGTCGCCGATGACCGCGTCTTCGTCGACGCGGACCGCTTCGGACTCAGGAAGGCCGGAACCCTGCACCGGTCGCCGTTCGGTCCAAGGGGGGGAGGCCGGCTCGGCTCCCACTGGTGATGACTGTGACTCCGTGTCCCCGCCTCTCCATAACGGCACGTCGCGAGCTCCGTGCGGGCACACGTGCACACGTCAGGAAAGCAGGGTACGCGGGGTGGAGCATATCTGCCAAGCGAGGCCTATCGTAGGCTATTCGGCCGACTCCTTGGCGGCCAGGACGTCCAGGATGGCCTGGGCATCGGCGTCCTCCAGCGGGGAGGCGGGCCGGGCCTTGGCCGCCTGGACCACGGTGCGGAGGTTCGCCTCGGTCATCTCCAGGCGTCGCTTCAGGGCACCGACCTCATCCTCCAGACCCTCGGCCCGGCGGCGGTCCTCGCCGGCCCGCCGGGTGACCTCCACGGCCTCGCGGCGGGCGGCCTCCGACTCGATCCGGGCCCGGTCGAGGGCCGACCTGAGCTCCGAGGCCTCGGCCGAGAGCTCGATGAGTCGCTCGATCACGGCGCGCCCGAGTCCCTCGTAGGTGGGTCCCTCGTCGATCTCACGCTCCGGCTCTCCTCGGCGTCGTCGCTGGATGGGCCGGCGGACCGAGGCCGGCTCCCCCGGCTCCAAGGGACGCCCGTCGAGGAGACGGTAGCGGTCGCCCTCCTGGGCGATCCGCCCCCGAGCCATCAGCGCCCGCATGGCTCTGGCCACGCTCAATCGGTTCGTGATGCCCGACGTGGCCGCGAGCGAGGCCGGCGAGGCCGGGATGATCTGGCCGTCCTCGGCCTTGGTCTTCGCAGCGGCCAGGACCGCGTTGCTCTCGCGGAGGCTCTGCTCGTTCATCGGCGCTGTTCTATCACGAGACCCCGACGGTCGTGACCGGAGAGCTGGCCCGAGAAAGAGCGACAAGAGAGGGCTCCCGGCCTTGCCCTCCGGGGTTGTGGTGGTGTACAAACTGCCATGGAACCGCTGGAGTCTTCGGGCTCCGGCGGTTCCATCTTTGGGGCCCTACCGGTGCCGGTAGGTGATCCTCCCTCTCGTCAGGTCGTAGGCCGACAGCTCGAGCGTCACCCGGTCTCCCGGAAGGATCCGGATGTAGTGCTTGCGCATCTTCCCCGAGATGTGTCCCAGCACCCGGTGACCGTTGTCGAGGTCGACCCGGAACATCGTGTTGGGGAGGGCCTCGACGATCGTTCCCTCGACCTGGAGGGTGGCTTCCTTCTCGGCGCCCGCCCGCTCCATCCGCTTGGCGCGCTCGGCCGGGCTGACCGGCCTTCGGCCGGCCGAGCGCCTGGGAGGGGGTCGTCCTCTGCGTCGTGCCACTTCGTGAAGCGTAACAGGACCGAGCGGCTATCCGACGCCGAGCCCAGTCATGAGCGCCCGGAGCGTGAGGCCGAAGCAGAAGAACGAGGCCAGCGCGAACGGCGCCCATGGCCGGTGGGCGAACGCCTCACGGGCCAGGACGTGGGCCACGCCGAGCACAAGCGCCGGGAAGATCGCGCCGTAGACGATGTGGAGCAGGGTGGCCCGGCCCCCGGTGAACAACAGGATCACCCCGACCAGGGCCTGGATCAGGACCGTCCCCTGGACGAACCCGAGGACCCACCAGAAGGCCCGGCCCGGCCCTCGGCGGATGATCCAGGTTCCCAGTCCCCACAGCCACAGGATTCCGAACGCTCCGACGACCCCCCACCCCACCGCCAGATGCAGCAGCCGCATCAGTCAGCTCCCGCCGCGGTCGCGGCGACACGCGATGAGGTCCCGCCGGCGCCCCTCCGGCCCCAGGACAACGGCCAGCATCGGCTCGGCTTCGGTCCGGAAGAACGCTCGAGCCTCATCGTCGAAGAACGTGATGCCGCTGGCGCCGAGGCACTGGGCGTACGCTCCGAGGTACATCCGGCCGGCGGCCACGGCGGCCTCGATCTGAGCCGCGACGTACCCCCGCCCTCCCAACGACTCAAGGAACCTGTCGAGGTCCGCCATCAGGAAGGTCGTGGCCGCCGCGTCGGCCCCCAGCCGCTGGTCGAGGCACAGGTGAGCGACCCGGGCCCGGAACGCACCCTCGACGATCGGGCGGAACCCCAGGCTGGGGAGGTACTCGTAGGCTCCCGAGGGTAGCCCCTCCAGGGCATGCGCCGACACGAAGGCCCGGGGACCGGGGCTTCGCCAGTCGCCGGGCAGCCCGGACAGGGCCCGGTCCACGATCACTTCGTACTCCGCCATCGGCATTCCCCGGCCGGCCAGGCGCCGGCTGGAGCCTCGGCGCCGAACCACCTCCTCCAACGGATCCTCGGACAGCTCGGCCTCGCCCTGCGGATCTGAGCGGATCACCGGGCCCGCCCCGACCGGACCGTCGGGACGCTCCCGTCGGAAGCCTCGGACCTCGCCCTCGGTTCGGAGCCGGACCGCCTCGCGGGCGCTCTCGATCTCGGGGTCGGACACGGGCCGAGGCCCGAGCGGCGCCACCCGAAGGTCTGTTGGCTCGATCCTTGTCGTTGGCGGTTCCTCACCCCGGCCGAGCGCGATGACGCACAGCGAGAACTCGGTTGATCCGTCGATGCCCAGAACGGCGTCCACGGCCTCGTCGACGAAACCCAGCAGCACCCGGGAGCGGACCCCCTGGGCTGCCGCGGCCGCCAGGAGGTTGGCGAGCATCGTCCCGGCATCCCATGAGAGGTGGCGGAACCCGCGAGCGCCGTATTTCCACGCGGTCCGCCACGGCACGCCGGTCATGACCACGCACGCCGCCCCCGGTGACGCGCCGCCCAGGCCCAGGGCACCTCGCCCATCGCCCCGCCGAACGCGATGCAGGCCGTGCTCCCTCGGCGCGTAGTGGTAGACGTCCGGGTTCAGCCCAACCACCGCGCCAGCGACCACGTACAGCTCGATCGGATAGAGGGCGCCGGCGGACGCGTAGGTCCGGAAGTGGAACTCCCCCATAGCGGTGCGCACCGTGCGGGAGACGCCGCCGGCGTGGAACAGGAGGTGGGAGAGGACCTCGACGTCAAGCGGGCGCTCACCGTCCGGGCGGGCCGAGGCCGCCACGGCCGCGTGCGCCGCCACACCCGAGTTGCGGAACGAGGGCAACGGGCCGGCCTTCAGGTCGAGGTACCGCTTGAACCTGGGCGGCTCGTTGTCCCAGTCGAGGGAGTAGCCGCCGGTTCGGATGCTCTCGACCGAATGCTTGGTCCGCTGATGGTACTGGCGGAGCCGATCGGCCTGGTCCACCCGCCGGCTACAGGTATTGCCCCGGGGGGCCCTGCTGCTCGGGCGACGGCTGGGACGGACGACCCGGCAGCTGACCCGCGGGAAGCTGACGCCGCCGAACCTCGTCGAGGGCGGCCTGGGCCTGCATGTGCTGAGCCCACAGCGCGGCCTGGATGCCGTGGAACAGCCCCTCCAACCACCCGAGGAGCTGCGCCTGGGCGACCCGGACCTCCGACTCGCTGGCAGGCTCCTCGAGCGGTCCCAACAGCGACTCCAGCTCCTCCTTGAGGTCGGGCGAGAGGGCGTCCTTGAGCTGATCGACGGACGACCGGTAGATCTCGGCCAGACGGTCTCGTCCCGGGTCGTCGATCTTGCTGCCCCTGACCTCCTCGACCAGCTCCCGGATCATCGAGGCGATCCGGAGGAGCTTGGCCGGATGGGCGATCACTCCCTGGTTCTCGCCCGCCTCACGGGCCTCGGGCTTGGGCTCACCGGGAATGACGATCTGCGGACGCGGCGGCTCGTTCACGGGTCCCGCCAGCATATCGCAGGGAGGGAACGGGACCGTCACAGCAGGGCCCGGGCCACCGCGGTGGCGGCCGCGGCCAGCACCACCACGACGAGGATCGGCGCTCGGAAGGCCAGGGCCACCACGGCCGCAGCGATGCCGATCAGGCGCTCGTCGAGGACCAAGGCCTCCTCGCTCACGAGAACGGACGTCACCACCAGCGCGGCCAGGACCGCGGGTGCCAGGAGGCCCACCACGCTCTGGATCCGAACCGGGAGCGGACGCCCTCCCAGGAGCACCGGACCCACGGCTTTGATGGCCACCGTGGCCACCCCGACCAGGATCACGACGAGCCAGGCCCGGCTCACCGGCGCCACCCCACCAGGCACGCGACGCTCGCGGCGACGATGGGCACGCCCGGCGGCGCGATCGGGGTGAGGACCAGGGCGATGGCCGCGCCCAGCACGGCGACGGCCAGGGCCCGCCGGCTTCGAACCTGAGGCCACAGCAGGGCCAGGAACAATGCCGGGAACGCCGCATCGAGGCCGAGCACGTTGGGGTCGCCCAGGAACTCCCCCCCCAGGGCCCCCACCGCGGTGCTGGAGGTCCAGGCCGCGTACAGCACCACGCCGGCCCCGACCAGCCGGCCCCGGTCGAACGTGCCGTCCCCCCGATTGGCGATCGCCCAGGACTCGTCGACCACGAGCTGCGCGGTGAGCAGCCGGCGCCAGAACCCTCCGCCGAGGATCGGCGCCACCGTGACCCCGATGGGCCCGTACCGAGCGTTCAGGAGGACGGCCGCCGTCACCGCGCTTGCCACCGCTCCTCCGGCCTCCAGGATCGAGGCCGAGGCGAACTGGGCCGACCCGGCGAAGGTGGTGCCCGACATCACCACCGCGGCCAGCGGCGGGAACCCGGCGGACCGGGCCAGGAGCCCGTAGGAGATCCCGAAGCCCGCCACGGCCACCGTCAGCGGAAGGACGGCTCGGGCACCACCGCCGAAGATGAGGTTCCCCTCGTGGGGTTCGGAGGATGCCGGGCGATCCGTGCCCATGGTGCAAGGGATGGTATCGACCGCCGACGAACTCGTCCGCGCCGTCCGGGAACCCGTCTCTATGATGTGTGCGACGTGCTCCTGCTCGCCACGTTCCTTCTCATGGGCCTGTTGCTCGGCTGGGGCCTGGGCGGTGCTCTGGGCAACCTGGCCCATCTCCGGATCGGGCTGTGGTGGATGTACCCGGTCGGCCTGGCCTTCCAGGTGGTCCCGGTGCCGAACCTCGAGACCGGGACCGGCCGATACCTGCCGTTCTTCATCCTCCTGTTCTCGTACGTCATCCTCGTCTCCGTCACGACGGTGAACTGGCAGGTGCGGGGATTCCCGCTGATCGTCCTGGGTCTCCTGCTCAACCTCGCTCCGATCGCGGTGAATCAGGGGATGCCGGTCTCCGGTCAGGCCGTGCGACAGGTGGGGGGCTCGGTGGATGACGTGCCCACCGAGCCGGGTGGGAAGCACCACCTCGCCACGAGCGAAGACCGGATCACGTTCCTGGCCGACGTGATCCCTGTTCGCGCGCCGTTCCGCGAGGTCGTGAGCGCCGGGGACCTGGTGATGTGGCTGGGGGCGGCCGTCTTCCTCGCCGCGGCTATGTTGGGGAGTCCCGAGCGACAGTCTCGGCGGCTCGGTCGGGCTGCCCGTCGGGCTCAACCATCCACGATGTGGGAAAGTCTGCGGTGACCGAGGTTCCTCGCCCGACCGCGCTGTCGATCTTGAACGTCCCGCCCGCGACCTGTGCTCGCTCCCGCATCATCGTCAGGCCGTAGTGCCCTTCCGGTTCGCCGGCCTCGACATCGAACCCTCTCCCGTCATCGGAGATGCTGAGCCGCGCACCCTCGGCCGTCGACTCCAACGCGATCGTGATCGCCGAGGCCTCGGCGTGTTTGATCGCGTTCATCACCGCTTCACGGGCCACGTGGTAGCAGAGGAGTTGCACGGGCGGGGCCATCTCGATGTCCTCGAGGTCGGTCCGGATCCGGACACCGGTATCGCGCTCGACCTCGTGTGCGTACGAGTTCAGGGCCTCGCTGAGCCCCGCCCGACCGAGCGGGGATCGATGCAGGTCGCGGATCAGAGCGCGGATGAGCTGCATCGCCCTATCCCGCGATTCCCGCAGGGAGGCGATCTCCTCCTGGGCTTTCTGCGAGCTGCCCTTCTCCAGGTGCTTCTCAGAGATGTCGAGGTGGAGCGCCATGCGGTAGAGGACCTGCGCGAGATCGTCGTGGAGATACCCGGCGATCGCTCTGCGCTCGTCCTGGCGCTCCTCTGCCATTCTGTTCGATAGAGCGCGCAGCACCACCTCGCGGTCCTGGAGCTCCTTTGTGGCTTCTTCGAGCGCGCGCGTCCGAAAGAACATCTGCCGCGCCAAGAGCAATGGCATGACGAACGCCGCCACCGCCCACCACCCAACCTGCAGATACAGATGAGC
>JBOGWD010000059.1:0-14126 GCA_050693275.1 Actinomycetota bacterium
CGGGGACGCCCCTCGGCCGCAGGGTGACGGTCTCCGAGCCGAACGCCACCGCGTCCCCCGTGGCGAAAGCCCAGCACGAGCCGTCATCGCGAGCCAGGCACGGGTTGCCCGCCCACACCTCGCCGCCCTCGTCCTCTTCGACGTCGGGCGTCAGGACGTGGAGGTCGAGGTTGGTCGGGCCCGAGGACCACGAGAGCGTGATGACGACCGACCGGCGGTCCGACGGAGGCTCCTTGTTCCCTCCGTCGCCTCCTCCTTGACCGCCGCCGCCGTCCCCGCCGTCGTCGGTCGGCTCGGGCTCGCTCACCACGGGCTCCGGCTCCGGCAGACCCGGCGGCTGCTCGAACGGATCCTGGCCCCGGTCGTCGTCGTTCTCGACGACCGCTGGCTCCACCTCGACCTGGCAGTCGGGGTGGTCCGGGTCGTCTTCGCACAGGTTGAACAGCAGGAAGCCGTCCTCGAGCTGGTCGGTGGTGAGGGGGGATGGGCCCTCGATCGAGCCGTCCGGATTCACCACGACGCCCTGTCCCTCGGAGACCACGACCTCCGTGCCGTCCTCGAGGATCAGGACCACCGAGCTCGTGCCGGGGTCGTCGTCGGGCAGGACCCACAGCTCCGTCCCCCCGCCCGGGAGCACCGTCAGCACGTACGAGGTCCCGCGAACCGAGGCGGTGGCCGTGGGGGTGTCGACGTCGAAGCGGCTCTCGGAGTCGGTGATCTCCGTGATGCGCTGGAACGTCCGCCCCTCGGCCTGCTCGCCCTCGATCAGCTTGCTGTCCCGCTGGTCCGGGAAGCTGGCCAGCTCCCGGAGCGTGAACGTGGTGTCGTGGTCGAGCCTGGTGATGCTGCCGTCGAAGTATTCGATCTCGACGCGGCCGTCCCCGCCGGTGCGCACCGAATCGCCGGCCTGGAGGGTCTGCCCCTCCGCGCCGGCGGCGAACGACCCCTCGCCCTGCTGGACCTCGACCGTTCCCTCCAGCGGATGGAGGGTGGCGAACTCCTTGGCCGTGGCCGGCCCCGCCGTGATGATCAGGAAGGCGGCCAGCACGGTGCCCGCCGTCAGCAGAGCAATGAAGACGGCGAGCCGCTTCCGGTTCGCAACCAGGGCGGACATCGACGGGTCAGCCTAGCCGCCGGACGCCCCGACGGGGAATGGTCCAAAATGACTATCTTTCGTACGTCGCGCGACGGCGACTTCGCCTCGGCACGATCTCCCGCCCTTGACTTCCGGTGCGGGGGCGAGTCTAGATGAGACGTCACGCCAGCCGACGTGATGAATCGTACCGTTCGCGAGTGATGTCCGACACGTGGGAGGAAGTGATGGCCGACACCGCGGCCGACGACCGTCAGGCCCGGTTCGAGGAGCTCCAGAGCAAGCTGGTCCCGCTGTGGGAGTCGATCCGAGCCCTGAATCAGGACGAGCAGACGATCGTGGTCGCTCCGTCGATCACGCTTGACAGCGAGGGGCTCAGTGGTTCGATGATGCAGGCATACGAGGAACGGTTCCTGTTCCTCCTCCTGCTGCTGCGACAGCCGAAGGCCAGGCTCGTGTACGTGACGTCGCAGATGATCCTGCCGAGCATCATCGACTACTACCTCGATCTGCTGCCCGGAGTCATCTCGACCCACGCCCGGAGGCGCCTGTTCCTGCCCTCGCCACTCGACGGCTCGCCGGGCCCGCTGTCCCAGAAGCTGCTGGCCCGCCCCAGGCTGCTCGAGCGCATCCGCGCCCTGATCCCCGACCCCGACCGCGCCCACCTCGTCCCGTACAACACCACCGAGCTCGAGCGGGACATCGCCGTGGCGTTGGGGATCCCCATGTACGGGGCCGACCCGAAGCACTTCCACCTCGGCACGAAGAGCGGCTGCCGGCAACTGTTCGCCGAGGAGGGGCTCCCGCATCCCCTCGGCTTCGAGGACCTGCGCACCAGCGCCGACGTCGTGGAGGCCCTGTCGAGGATGCGCGAGGCCAAACCCGACGTCCGGCACGCGCTGGTCAAGCTCAACGAGGGGGTCTCGGGCGAGGGCAACGCCCTGGTCGACCTGGAGGGCCTGCCGCCGCCCGGCGGGACCGGCGAGCGTGCCGGGCTAGAGGAGCGGGTCCGGTCGATGCGGTTCGAGCTTCACGGCGTCGACCACGACGAGTACGTGGCGAAGCTGGAGGAGCGGGGAGGGGTGGTGGAGGAACGGATCGTCGGCGACGAGTTCCGAAGCCCCAGCGTCCAGCTTCGGGTGACGCCGCTCGGGGAGGTCGAGCTGCTCTCCACCCACGATCAGATGCTGGGCGGACCGAGCGGCCAGTCCTACCTGGGCGCGCGCTTCCCCGCCGACACCGAGTACGCGGGGACCATCACCAGGGAGGCGGCCAAGATCGGGGCGAGGCTGGCCAGGGAGGGGGTCATCGGGCGGTTCGCCCTCGACTTCGTGGTGGTCGGGCGGACGGCGCGTGGGATCCATACGCCATCGAGCTGATCCTGCGGAAGGGCGGGACCACCCACCCCTTCCTCACCCTCCAGTTCCTGACCGACGGCACCTACGATCCCGACGCGGGCGTCTTCACGGCGCCCAGCGACCGCCCGAAGTGTTTCGTGGCGTCCGATCACGTCGAATCCCCCGCGTACCGCGGCCTGACGCCGGACGACCTCTTCGACATCGTCGTCCGGCACGGGCCCCACTTCGACCAGTCCCGGCAGATCGGGGTGGTGTTCCACATGATGAGCGCGCTCCCCGAGCACGGCTGGATCGGTCTCACCGCGATCGGCGAGTCGCATCAACAGGCCGACGAGCTGTACGCGCGCACCGTGGCCGCGCTCGACGAGGAGGCCCACGCCGCCACGACCAGGGGGTATAACTCCAGGGTCGGCATGAACCTGCGGACGGAGCGGAAGCGGGTCACGAAGCCGCCGGACGAAAGGCGGCAGGAGCTGATGGATGCGGCCGTGCCGATCCTCGCCGAGAAGGGCATCCCCAAGACCACCGTGGCCGACATCACCGACGCGGCCGGGGTGGCCAAGGGCACCTTCTATCTCTACTACGCGTCCAAGGAACATCTCCTCGGGGCGATCAAGGAGCGGCTCGTGGACGATATCCTCGTCCACGCCACCGCGCTCTACGACCGGGTGGGCAGGGAAGACTGGTGGGCGCTGGCCGACGCCACGGTGGAGAGCGTTGTCGACTTCGTGCTGGCCCGCCGGGACATGATCCACATCATCGTTCAGGAGGGGAGGACTCCCGAGACGACCGACATCTTTCGGGAGGCGAGGCCCGAGTGGACTTCATGTACGCCTCGGCCATCCGGGCCGGGATGAAGGCCGGAGCGTTCCACGTCACCGACCCCGAGCTGACCGGGCGGCTCCTGCACCACGCCATCAACGGCATGCTCAAGCACGCCATCCTGTACGGGGACGAGATCGACCGGCCCCGGCTCGTGGCCGCCGCCAGGGAGCTCGTCCACAAGGCCCTGGCACCCTGAGGGCGCCGCCGGAGCGGCCCGAGCAGAACTTCCTTCGGCGCGAGCAAGGGTTTTGTCGGACCGATGTCGAACTTGTCAGGTGTGCAGAGGAGGGAGCCCGCGGGCGTGAGCCCGCTCGATGAGTCGACCCCAGAATCCCCCCTGGTCGTCGTCCTGCCCGGGTCCAGGCCCTCCTCGCTCGAGGCCCTGGCTCACGAGCTACAGTCGCCGGTCAAGGCCATCCAGCTCCTGGCCGAGGCGGTGCGGTCCTCGGCCGGATCGATGGCCCCCGAGCAGGTCGAGGGGTGCATGGAGAGCATCCTTCGAAGCACGCGGTTCATGGCGGGCCTCATCGGCCGCATGACCGAGCCGACTCGGCTCCGAGCGCAACCCACGGACCTCGGGCGCCTTGCCTTGGAGACCGTCCAGGACATGGCCGGCCTGCTGGACGGCCGCCCGATCCGGCTCCGCGTGGAGCCCGTCGAGGCCGTGCCGGTCGATCCGGTCGGGATCCGCGAGGTGCTGGTCAACCTCCTGTCGAACGCCGCCCGCTACGCGCCGCCCCGGACCCCCATCTCGTTGGAGCTCCGACCGACGAGGGACGGCGCGGCCCTCACCGTGGCCGACCGGTGCGGAGGCATCCCCCGGGGGCTCCGCGACAGGATCTTCGACCCCTTCGTGAGAGGGCAGGCCGACGGCGCCGGCGACGGCCTGGGCCTCTTCCTGTCCCGGTCCATCGCCATGGCCCACCGGGGCGATCTGACCGTCGAGGATTGGCCCCGGGGGTGCCGGTTCACCCTCACGCTCCCCTCGTCCCGCTGACCGCGCTCCGCGAGCGGTTCTCCACAGCCGCGGACCGCTTTGCACCCGTATGACCCGATCCTCGATTTGAAATCCGAGGGATGTCCGTTCTAGGCTCGGGCCTCTCACTGCATCTGGTGCCGCCCAGTCCCGATGCCCATCGGGGAGACCAGAAGGAGGTTCGATGAGGAACCATCGCAGGGCGATCATGGCCATCCTGTCCGCCGCATTCCTTGTTGCCGCGTTCGTCGGCCCCGCCGGCGCGCACGCACGGAAGGCCAACGGCAAGCGCGTCTCCAAGAAGCACGCCCGCATGCACCGCCAGGCGTCCGAGCGGACCACACTCGCTCCGTCTGGCGCCGTGGCCAAGGGCCAGGGCAGCCTGCAGATGTTTGAGGCGGTCCTGACCGCCGAGCAGATCCAGGATCTCTCCGCCGGCGGATACGACATCACGATCGAAGGAGCGAACGTCGATGGGATCGAGGTTGCCCTGGTGCTCGCCCCGGCCGAGCGCGACTATCTCACGAAGCAGGGCTTCCCCCTGTCGGTGGCCCGGAACGGCAAGGGCCAGACGGCGAGGCAGGCGGCCGTCCAGCAGGCCGAGGACGGCTTCGATGTCTACCGCTCCTGGGACGAGCCCGGCGGGATCGAGGACGAGCTGCGCCAGATCGCCAGGAAGAACCGCGCCATCACCCGGCTCTACGACCTCGGCGAGACGCACGAGGGGCGAGACATCCTGGCCCTCCGGGTAACCGAGGGCATCCGCGACGTGCCGGTCGGCTCGCGTCCCGCGGTCCTCTACCAGGGAACGACCCACGCCCGCGAGTGGATCAGCACCGAGGTGAGCCGGCGGCTCATGCACCACCTCGTGGACGGCTTCAAGGGGAACCAAACCGTCCGCGACATCCTCGAGACGACCGAGCTGTGGTTCATCCCCGTGGTGAATCCGGACGGCTACCAGTACACGTTCGACGCCGAGCGCCTGTGGCGAAAGAACCTGAACGACAACGACGGCGACGGCAACATCGACAACAACGACGGCGTCGACCTCAACCGGAATTACGGCGAGCACTGGAACTACGACATCGAGGGGTCCTCATCCCAGTTCTCCAGCGAGACCTATCGCGGGTCGGCGCCCTTCTCCGAGCCCGAGTCCTCGGCCGGCGAGACCCTCTTCGATATGGTCGACTTCAAGTTCGCCGTGAGCTACCACTCGTACGGCCCGCTGCTCCTGTACACCACCGGGTGGCAGGTCCAGACCCCGTCGGCCGACGACCCCATCTACATGGCCCTGACCGGGGACGACGACCACCCGGCGGTCCCCGGGTTCAACCCTGGGGTCGGTGCCGACCTCTACACGACCAACGGGGAGTTCACCGACTGGGCCCACGGGGAGCGTGGCACGCTGGCCTGGACCCCCGAGCTGGAGGAGGGTTGCCCCGGCTGCGGGTTCGTGTTCCCGGACAACGAGGCCCTAGTTCAGGAGCAGTTCGAGAAGAACCTCGACTTCGCCCTGAACATCGCCGAGTCGGCCGGTGACCCCGACGACCCCGAGTCGCACTGGGGAATCGACACGCAGGGGCTCTATGTGAACGAGGCGTCACTGGACGGCTTCAAGACCAACTGGCCGACGTCGGACCTTCGAGTCGAGGTCTCCTACGGGGGCGGCTCGACCCAGCCCGTGGAGGTCCTGGCCAAGCGGGCCCTCGGCGCCGTCGACCTGCACTACTCGATCAATGGCGGCCCGCCCGTGACGGTACCCGACATCGGCGAGACGCCGGACGGCGAGGTGTTCGGCGTCAACGACGGCTACAGCACCTACTACCACTACCTCCAGGGTGAGATCCCCGTGAGCCAGGGGGGCTCGGTCGAGTACTGGTTCACCGGCGGCGGGCAGTCGACCGATCCCACGACGTTCCAGGTGGTCGAGGACGCCGACGCCGACGTCCTCATCCTGGCAGCGGAGGACTACACGGGCGCCTCCCCTCCGCAGGCGCCGGGACCCCACTACCTGTCGTACTTCCAGAACGCCATCACGGCGTCGGGGCGGACCTTCGACGTGTACGACGTCGACGCCAACAACCGAACCGCGCCCGACCCCCTCGGGGTCCTCAGCCACTATGACGCCGTGGTCTGGTACACGGGCGACGACGTGGTCCTGCGGGAACCCGGCCGGACGCCGGGGAACGCGTCCCGGCTGTCCATCGACCTGATGCTGGCGGTGCGGAGGTACCTGAACGACGGCGGGACGCTCCTGTACAACGGCCAGCTGGCGGGAGCGGCGGAGAACGGCGCCCTGGGCACCCAGTTCTACGACCCGGTCGCCAACGAGCAGTGCGTGGTCGATGGTGCTCTCGTGCTGGCGCGGTGCCTGCCGCTCAACTCACCCGGAGGGAACGACTTCCTCCAGTACTACCTGGGCGCGTACATCTTCAACATCGACGCGGGCCTGGACGACAAAGGGAGGCCATTCCCAATCACCGGTACCGGCGACATCTACGGCGGAATGGACTGGACCCTGAACAGGGGGACGGGCGCGCACAACCAGTTCGACGCCAACTCGTTCCTGACCACCAGCGGGCTGCTGGACCCGAGCGTGTACCCGCAGTTCGCCAGCGAGGCGGAGGCGAACTACGTCCGGCCTGGTGGACCGTTCGATCCCCATACCGGGGAGTTCTACGTCTACTCCCAGATCGGCGATCAGTCCTACAAGCGGCTGACCCGCACGATCGACGTGCCCGCCGGTGGGGGCACCCTGGACTTCTGGACCTCCTTCAACACGGAGGAGCACTGGGACTTCGTCATCGTCGAGGCCCACACACCGGGGAGCGACGCCGACTGGACCACGCTCCCAGACATCAACGGGCATACCTCCCAGGACACCGGCGACAGCTGCCCGGCCGGTTGGCACTCCTCGCCGGACGAGATCCATCCGTTCCTGACCCACTACCAGACGCTGAACGCGGACGGCACCTGCTCGCCGACCGGCGACACCGGGGCGTGGAACGCTACGTCCGGGAACTCCGGCGGCTGGCAGAACTGGTCGGTGGACCTGTCCGAGTGGGCCGGCGGCCAGGCCGAGGTCTCGATCTCCTACGTGAGCGACTGGGCCTTCCAAGGCCTGGGGATGTTCATCGACGACATCACCACGCCGACCGGGGCGGGCGACACGTCGTTCGAGGAGGACGCCGACCCGATGGACGGCTGGCAGGTCACCGGACCGCCGGCGGGGAGCGCCGACAACCCGAACAACTTCGAGCGGAGCACCGCGGCCGGGTTCCCTGAGGGTGCCGTGGTGTCCACGGACGACACCCTGTACTTCGGGTTCGGGTTCGAGGGCATCTCCGACGCCGCGGACCGGAACGCGGTGATGGACGCCAGCCTGGACCACCTGCTCGGGCCGTAGCCGAGCGGGGCCTGTGAAGGGGGCCGGTGATCCGCCGGCCCCCTTCCCTTGACACTCCGGGAGCCGTGGCCGTATCGTCTGGTTCCTCCGCCAGGGCGGGCCCGGGCCCGAGCGGACGGTTCGGCCGACCCTCGAGGAGGAACCCGAGTGAGGAAGCACCCCGTCGCTGCCGTGGCGGCGGCCCTGATCGTGGCGGCGACAACCGGGCCGGCCGGTGGGCAGGAGACCGGCGTCCACCTGGGACCGAGGCTGCAGATGTACGAGGCGACGGTCGACGAGGCCACGGCCGAAGCGCTGGCCGCGGAGGGCCAGGACGTCGTCTCCCAGAGGCCCGTTCGGGACGGCGTGAGGATCGGCCTCGTCCTGTATCCCTCCGACCGGGACGCCATGGAGGGGCGGGGCATCGACCTGCGGCTGTGGCGGAACGACGAGGGGCTCACCGCACGCCGGCTCGCGGATCAGCAGGCGGCCGGGGGCTTCGAGGTCTGGCGGCCGTACGACGGACCAGGAGGGATCCGCGAGTATCTGTACGACGTGGCCGCCGACAACCCGGACATCGTCAAGCTCGAGGTCGTGGGGATGACCCACGGCACCGACCCCGCGGGAGGCGACCCAACCCCTCGGGAGATCGTCGCGCTGAAGCTCACCAAGAACGCGACCACGGTCCCCGACGGGACCCGGCCCGCGGTCCTCTATTCGTCCTCCCACCATGGCCGGGACTGGATCGGCGCCGAGGTCACCCGCAGGCTGCTGGAATGGTTCGTCACCGGCTGGCGCGAGCGGGAGCCGCAGGTCGTGGACATCGTCAGGACCACCGAGCTGTGGTTCGTGCCGGTGGCCAACCCCGACGGCTACCAGTACACCTTCACCCACGATCGGCTGTGGAGGAAGAACCTCGCCGACGTCGACGGTGACGGGAAGATCACGCCCATCGACGGGGTGGATCCCACCGTCCCCGAGCACGGCGCCGAGCCCGAGGCCCGGGCCATGATCGAGGTCCTGGACCGCTCCCATCCGGAGTTCCAGATCCGGAATCGCTCGTTCGGGGAGCCCTCGGACCGCAGCGGATTCGTGTTCCCGGACCGGGAAGGCCGGGTCCGAGACGAGCTCACCGTCGCCCTGGACCTCGCGCTGGCCAGGGCGATGGCGGCCGCCGACACGGTCGCTCCCGCTTCAACCGTGACGATCGAGTCGGGGGCGGACGAGCGGAGAGCCTGACCGCGCTACCGCTTCGGCCGCTTCATGTAGGCCACGATCCCCTGGGGGCCCTGGATCACCGCGACCAGCTCGTAGCCGTCCTCTCCCCAGTTGTTCAGGATCTCCTGGGTGGCGTGCTCGATCAGCGGCACCGTGACGTACTCCCACTTCTGCATCCTCATCCCTCCTTCGATCCGTCCCAGCCCGTGCCCCGAAGCGTCTCCAGGAACGCGTGGACGATCCGCCCGGTGGCACCCCACACCGTCACGTCGTCCACCTCGTACTCGAACCACGTCCGGAACACGCCGTCCCGGTCGGTCCCGGCTTCCCGTTCGACCGCCGCCAGACGGGCGATCTCCAGCTCGAGGACCTCGGCGATCTCCACCGGGCTCGGGTCGAGCTCGGGACGCTCGGACAGCAGGCCCACGAACGGCACGATCACGTATCCCGTCACCACGGTGTCCGTCGGAGGGAGCGCCCCGATGACCTCGAAGCGCTCCCGCGGGATCCCCAGCTCCTCCTCGGTCTCGCGAAGGGCCGTGTGCAGGAGATCGGGGTCCTCCCGGTGGCGCACTCCCCCGGGGAAGGAGATCTCGCCCTTGTGATCCCTGACCTCCTGGGAGCGAACCGTGAACAGGAGCGTGGGGTCGGAGAGATCCAGCACGGGGACGATGACCGCGGCCGGGGTCCCCCGGCCGGTCGGCGGGTCGGGGTGCGTGGAGCCCAGCGCTCCTCGGAGGGCGCGGGCGATCGCGCTCACGGCGCCATGGTAGGCCCGGGCGGGTCGGACCAGGATCAGGCGAACGAGGCCTTGTGGACGACCTGCTGCCAGAGAGGGGTCGGGGGGCCGTCGGCATCGGCCTTGGCGTACTGGGCGACCAGCCAGATGTCGGCCGGGTCGACCGGGTCGCGGTTTGCCGCGGCGAAGTCGCCCCATCTCTGGGGCCGGCCGGCGTCCCCGATGTAGAGGGCCTCCCCCGGGGTCAGCACGGTCACTGCATCCGGGGCGACGGCGCCCGGCGGGATCGTGGCTGCCACCGCGGAGAGGTACTCGCCGGGCAGGGGGGCGCCGGCTCGGCTGTACGTCACGAAGAGGTTCCCGGCGGCATCGGTGGCCACGGCCGGCCAGCCCGAGTCCCGGCCCGAGTCGCCCAGCGTGCCCCGCCGGGTCACCTTCACCTTCTTGATCGGGCTCGGGTCGATCTCGAACCAGTTCACCACGGACTCGAGGTAGCCGTCCCCCGGGGCGATGTCCGCCCTGACGGCGTGGCCGGTATACAGCCGCCCCCGATCGGCGTCGAAGTACGCCGTGGTCAGCCGAAGGTCCCCGGCGTCCCAGCAGTGCTCGATCAGCGCGCAGGTGGGGGAACCATCCTTCTGCGTGCCGAGGGGAGCGACCCGGCTCCGCCCCACCCCCACCGAGTCGGCCGAGAGCGTCAGACCCTTCTTCCTCTTCTTCTTGATCCGCCACACGGTGAGCCGCTTCCCGCACGCGGCCCCGCAGGATCGGTCCTGGAAGCTCACCAGGTACTCCGGCGGGTTCGCCCCGGTCTCGGTCTCGGTGATGGCCGGCTGGATCGTGAACGCCTGGCTCTTCCCGCCGGGGTCCTCGGTGTCCTCCCCCGCGAACACGTCGATCTGAACCCGCTTCCCGCACCTGTACAGGCTGGACTTCCGGATGGCCAGGATCTGCGCGTACTCGAACCGCTCGGCGCCCCCGAACCGGAACTGGTTCGTGGTGACGTAGACACGCTTCCGGTCGAGGCCGAGACCGGGGTAGTCCGAGAACTGGGCCCCGTCGCGCCGCACCTGGTCCCCCCGGAGGAGCCGGCGGCACCAGGTGCTCGGGTCGGTGACGGTGGCCTCGGGCATGGAGACGACTACGATCCAGGACTTCCTGAATCCCGAGGTGAACGGCGGTCCGTGCCCGGCCAGGAACGCGATGACGAATCGCCCGCGGTAGGGGTCGTAGACGACCTTCGGGTCGAACACGAAGGCGCCACCGGGGAGGCGCGGGGCCAGCGAATCGAGGGTGCCGGCGACCAGGGGCGCGGGCGTCCCCGTCGGCGTGGTCGTGGCCGCCTTGTCCCACACCGCGTATTCGATGTTCACCGCGGTGACGACACGGGAGACGCCTGCGGCCCCCGTCGTATCGGACGGGGCGATGGCACCGGTGCTGGCGATCCCCAGGAAGGATCCCTCGGCGGAGGGAGCCATGGCGGTGCGGCTCGGGCCGGCCGCGTCGACGAGCCGGACCGAGGGCGCTCGGCCGGCGCCGTGCCGGGCTTCGAGCCGTTGAGCATCCAGGTGGGCCGATCGAGGCCGGGCCGACCGCGTCGCGTCCGGGGCCGACCGGCCCGAGGCGGCGGGAGCGAGCCCCGCGGTGAGACTGATGATGAGCAGACCCGCGCTGACGCGGGCCATCGTACTCACGGCCGCTCACGATACATGTTTCACGACCCCCCCTGATATCATGGGATCCGCCATGGACTCCACTCGAACCGACGAGGTGCTCGAGGTCACCGAGGGTGCGGCGGCCCGGCTTCGGGTCCTGGCCGAGCGGGAGGGCCGCCCCGACCCGATCCTTCGGCTCCGGGTGGTGGCCGGTGGGTGCGACGGCTTCTCGTACCGGCTCTCGCTGGAGGATGGCGGTACCGAGGAGGACCTGGTGATCGAGGACCACGGCGTCCGCGTGCTGGTCGATCCCCGGAGCATCCCCCTGGTGCGGGGATCCGTCCTCGAGTTCTCCGACGCGCTCCTGGGAGGCGGACTGAAGGTCCGCAACCCCAACACCTCGCACGAGTGCGCGTGCGGGGAGTCCTTCTCCGTCTGAGAGAGGCCGCTCCCCTAGCCCTCGCCGTCGTCGCCCACGTCGACCTCGATCCCCGTATCCCCATCGTTCTCGTCAACGTCGATCTCGCCGCTGGCCCGGCAGCCGGCCAGCGCGCCGAGCGGGAGCACGGCCGCCAGCACCAGAGCGTTCCGTCGTCGCCGAAGCATGCCGATCCTCCTCACATTCGTCTTGGGTATGTACTTCGACGAAGGGAGATCGAAGCCGTTCGGTCAGTAGCCGGGGCCCGAGGGCTGGTCTTCGGAGTCCTCGCCCGAACCGGAGCCTCCGGCTCCGGCGGCCGCGGCCAGGTCGCCTCCCACCGAGAGACCGCCCAGCATCCCACCGGCCACATGGAAGCGGCAGTAGAACACCAGCGCGCCGGACTCGGGGAAGGTGACATCGGCCTGGCCTGACTCGCCCGCCCCGAGCTGCACGTCGACGTCCTGCTCGTCGACGGTGAAGGTATGGGGGGCCATGCCTGAGTTCGACAGCTCCACAGAGAGAGCCTGCCCGGCCTCTCCCTCGAGCACCGTGGGCGCGAAGGAGAAGTCGGCGAGCTCGACGTCGGTCTGGGAGGCCCCCGTCACGTCCGCCGAGCCACGGTTGGTGGCTTCCTGCCCGGCGATGGTGACCGAGCCCTCCTCCTGCTGCTCCTCCCCCCCGGCTTCGTCCTCGCCGCCGCCCTGGGCCGTCACCGCCGGCTGCTCCTCGGCGCAGGCCGCGGCGACCAGGCCCATCGAGAGCGCCACGGCTACCAGGAAGGGGAATCCACGTCCTGCCCGCATCCGACCACCTCCGTGAGTGATTCGTCCCTCTCCCGGCCCCGGTTCGGCCCCTATACTCGACCATGTGCCGGTGGCCGAGGACAAGACGCAGTGGCGCGACCTGTACGACGAGGTGGTGGCCACCGGATTGTGCACGGGGTGCTCGGCGTGCGTCGTGGTCTGTCCCTTCAACGTGCTCGGGTACGAGGACGACGAGCCGGTGCACCTCGAGGACGGCCCGCCCAATCACTGCGGCCACGGTGACAAGGGGTGCGACCTGTGCACCCGAGCCTGCCCACGGTTCCGCGACTGGGAGCCGGAGATCGAGCGGCTGTTCTTCGGGCGGACCCGCCTCCCCGAGGAGGTCGTCGGCGTCGTCCGCGACATCCGGCTGGCCCGGTCCACGGGGCCCGAGCTCATGTACGGGCAGGACGGCGGGGTCGTCTCCTCGCTCCTGATCTGGGGCCTGGCCACCGGGGAGATCGACGGCGCCCTCACCTCGAAGCTGTCCGAGGATCGGGCCTGGGACGCGGAGCCGACCGTGGTCACGACGCCCGAGGACGTGCTGGCCACCGCCGGCTCCAGGTACACGTATTCCGCCAACCCCCTGGCGCTCCTCCGCGCCCACGAGCTGGGGCTGAAGCAGGTGGCCCTGGTGGGGATGTCGTGTCAGGCCTCCGTGACCGGAGCGCTAGAGATGAACCGGGTCAACAAGTGGCGCCGGAAGATCGCCTGGACCTTCGGCCTGCTGTGCTCGAAGTCCTTCACCTACGAGGGCGTGATGGTCGAGATCGCCCAGAAGGAGCTGGGGCTGTCCCTCGAGGACATCGTGCGGGTGAACGTGAAGGGAAAGCTCCTCTTCTACACCCGAGACGGCGAGGAGCACACCTACTCGCTGAAGAAGGCGCAGGCGTGGACCCGGCCCGGGTGCCTCAAGTGCCCGGACTTCGCCGCCGAGCACGCCGACATCTCGTTCGGCGGCCTTGGTCAGAACGACGGGTGGACGCTCTCCCTGGTGCGCACGGAGCGCGGCGAGGACATCTGGCGACGGGCGATCGAGGCCGGGGTGATCGAGGACCGCCCGGCCAGCGAGGATCCCGCCGCCGTGGCCCTCCTGGAGAAGCTGGCCTCGAGGCAGCGGATGCGGTGGCCCATGGACGAGCTCCCGGAAGCCGACCGGATCCCCGGCGTCCTCCCCGACGGCGTGGCGGGGAACGGTGGGGGGCACTGAGGCCGTGGAGCTCCGGACCCTCGGCGGTACCGGCGTTAGGGTCAGTTCGTGGTGCCTCGGGGCGATGATGTTCGGCCCCACGGGGAATCCCGACGAGGACGACTGCGTCCGGATCATCCACCGTGCCCTCGACGTGGGGATCAACTTCATCGACACCGCCGACGTGTACTCCCGAGGACGGTCCGAGGAGATCGTGGGCCGGGCCCTCCGCGGTCGGAGGGACGACGTGGTCCTGGCCACGAAGGTCCACGGAACCATGGGCGACGATCCGAACATGCGGGGGAACTCCCGGCGCTGGATCGTTCGGGAGCTCGAGGCGAGCCTCCGCCGGCTCGGCACCGACCACGTCGACCTGTACCAGCTCCACCGCCCCGACCCCGACACCGACCTCGAGGAGACCCTGGGAGCCCTGAGCGACCTGGTCCACCAGGGCAAGGTGCGCT
>JBOGWD010000060.1:0-2378 GCA_050693275.1 Actinomycetota bacterium
TGTGGCCGAGGGGACGATCGACCCGATGCCGATCATCTCCCACACCCTGGACCTCGAGGAGGCCGTCGAGGGCTACGAGCTGTTCGACCGCCGGGAGGCCACCAAGGTTCTCCTGAAGCCGTGACGACGAAGGTCGAGTACACGGACGAGGAGCCGAACGGGCTGGCGTCGATGATCGGAGGGCTGATCGAGGCCAACGTCGCTTCCCACCCCGAGCGGGCCCGATTCCTCGGCCCGCCCGCCGTGGTCGGGATCCTGGCCCGGGACGCCGACGTCGCCTGCACGGTCCGGCTGGCCCCGGACCGGGTCACCGTGGCCAACGGGCTGACCGGAAGCCGGGCGGTGATCGTCCGGGCGGACACCGAGACGCTGACCGACCTCACCACCGTCCCGCTCCGGATGGGATTCCCAGACGCCATGACCGCGGCGGGCCGGGCCGTGACGGCCAAGCTCCTGAGGGGCGAGCTGAGGGTGCGCGGCCTCCTTCGCCACCCGGCGGTGGTTTCCCGGCTGAACCGACTGCTCTCCGTGGCCTGACGACGACGTTAGGCGGAGCCGGGGCGGTACAGCTCGAGGGCCGGCAGTGCGGATCGGATCCGCTCGAAGTCGAGATCCCGGGTCCAAAGCGCTGCGTCGGCTCGGACGGCGGCCACGGAAATCTCAACGTCTGTCAGCGGGAGCGAGATCCCCGCGGTCCTCAGATCCGCGGCCACCTCGCCGACCATCCGCCAGGCGGCACGACCGAGCTCGGCCCATGGGAGGGTCCCCACGGACATCCAGAGCGCGTCCCTACGGTGGGGAGGTGTTCCCTTGAGCATCTCGGCCAGGACGGGTCCGCAGACCACGATCCTTCCTTCGTGACGAAGGCGGCCAAGCTCATCGTCCTCCCGGCCACGTAGGTGGTCGACCCAGACCGACGTATCGGGGAGGATCCTTAGGTGTGCCGGTCTTGCCGTCGGCTCTCCTCCGAGACATCGACGATCTCGATGGCGCCTCGCAACGCATCGATCCGGGCGTTGGCGTCGTTGGCGAGATAGTCCCGGATGGCCTCCTCGACCGCCTCGGTCTTCGACTTTCCGGGGTGGCGGGACAGAAGCAACCGCATCAGCTCGTCGTCGATGTCCAGGGTGGTTCTCATGCCATCAGTATGCCATATCATGGCCCGGGGAGCGGCTGCGCTGGTACGCTGGTTTGGTCGTGGACGTCGGCCGGGTCGTCGAGGGCGTGCTGGAGGGGGAGCGGCGCGCGGTGGCCCGGGCCATCTCCATGGTCGAGGACGGCGCCGACGGCCTCCCCGAGCTTATCGGGGGCATCTACCCGCGAACCGGCACCGCGCACACGGTCGGGCTGACGGGCTCTCCCGGCGTGGGGAAGTCGAGCCTGGCGGCGGAGCTCGTCACGGCAGCACGTCAGCGAGATCGCACCGTGGCGGTGCTGGCCGTCGACCCCACGTCCCCGTTCACCGGCGGCGCGCTCCTGGGGGACCGGCTCCGGATGCAGTCACACGCCACCGACCCCTCGGTCTTCATCCGGTCGATGGCCACCCGGGGGCACCTCGGGGGGCTGGCCCTGGCCGCGCCCGAGGCGGTGCGGGTCCTCGACGCGAGCGGGGCCGACCTGGTGATCGTGGAGACGGTCGGCGTGGGGCAGGCCGAGGTCGAGGTGGCCACGGCCACGGACACCACGCTGGTGGTGGTGGCGCCGGGGTGGGGGGACGCCGTACAGGCCTCCAAGGCGGGGATCCTGGAGATCGCCGACGTGTTCGTGGTGAACAAGGCCGATCGCCCCGGCGCCGACGAGGCCGTGCGGGAGCTGGAGGTCATGCTGAAGATGGGTCCGGACCTCGACTGGACGCCCCCGATCATCCGGACGTCCACCCAGAGCCACGAGGGGACCGGCGACCTGTGGGACGCCATCGACGCGCACCGCAAGCACCTCGAGTCGAGTGGGGAGCTCGACCGGAGGCGCAGGGCCAGGATCCTCCGCGAGGTGGAGGACATGGTCTCCGTGCGCCTGAGGGCCCGGGCCGCGGAGCTGCTGGAGGCCGGCGCCCTGGAGAGCGTGGCCGAGGACCTGGTGGCCCGGCGGGTCGATCCCTACCGGGCCGCCGATATGCTGGTGGAGCGGATGGAGGCCCGATGAGCGGGAACCAGGAATGGCGTCAGCGCTACCGGGAGGCCGGGGAGCGCGACGCGGACTTCGAGACGATCTCCGGCGAGCCCGTGGAGCCGCTGTACACGCCCGAGGACGCCAAGGACCTGGACTACGAGCGGGACCTCGGCTACCCGGGGGAGTACCCGTTCACCCGCGGCGTGTACGAGACGATGTACCGGGGCCGGCTGTGGACGATGCGCCAGTTCGCCGGGTTCGGCACGGCC
>JBOGWD010000061.1:0-2789 GCA_050693275.1 Actinomycetota bacterium
TGTGGCCGAGGGGACGATCGACCCGATGCCGATCATCTCCCACACCCTGGACCTCGAGGAGGCCGTCGAGGGCTACGAGCTGTTCGACCGCCGGGAGGCCACCAAGGTTCTCCTGAAGCCGTGACGATGAAGGTCGAGTACACGGACGAGGAGCCGAACGGGCTGGCGTCGATGATCGGAGGGCTGATCGAGGCCAACTTGGCATCCGACCCGAAGAGGGCCCGGCTCCTCGGCCCGCCGGCCATGGTCGGGATCGTGGCCCGGGACGCCGAGGTCGCCTGCACGGTCCGGCTGGCCCCGGACCGGGTCACCGTGGCCAACGGGCTGACCGGAAGCCAGGCGGTGATCGTCCGGGCGGACACCGAGACGCTGACCGACCTCACCACCGTCCCGCTCCGGATGGGATTCCCCGACGCGATGACGTCGGCGGGGCGGGCCGTGACGGCCAAGCTCCTGAAGGGCGATCTCAAGGTGCGCGGCCTGGCCCGGCACCCGCGAGTGGTGTCCCGCCTGAACCGCCTGCTCTCCGTGGCATGACCGGTTGTATCTTCTGCGCGATCGTGGCCGGTGAAGCCCCGGCCGTGCGTGTTTACCAGGACGAGCACGTCCTTGGAATCATGGACAACCACCCGGCAACGCGAGGTCATGTCCTGATCGTTCCGCGAACGCACTCGAGAGACCTCCTGGAGGTCGGCTTGGAAGACGCCAGAGCGGTCATGGACGCGGCGGTGAAGGTCACCGGCATGATGCAGGAGGCATTGCGTCCGGATGGTGTCAACCTGCTCGTCACAAGCGGTCAGGCCGCGTGGCAGACGGAGTTCCACTTCCACCTTCACGTCGTACCTCGCCACGGTGGCGATTCGCTGGTGCAGCCTTGGTCCTTCGAGCAGCCTCTCGCCGATCCCGAGGATCTCGAGGCGGTTGCGGTGATGATCCGTCGAGGCACCCGCTGGACGCTTAGGCGGAGCCGGGGCGGTACAGCTCGAGGGCCGGCAGTGCGGACCGGATCCGCTCGAAGTCGAGATCTCGGGTCCAAAGCGCCGCGTCGGCTCGGACGGCGGCCACGGAAACCTCAACGTCTGTCAGCGGGAGCGAGATCCCCGCCGTTCTCAGGTCCGCGGCCACCTCGCCCACCATCCGCCAGGCGGCACGATCGAGCTCGGCCCATGGGAGTGCACCCACGGACACCCAGAGCGCGTCCCTGCGGTGGGGAGGTGTTCCCTTGAGCATCTCGGCCAGCACGGGTCCGGAGACCACGATCCTTCCTTCGTGGCGAAGGCGGCCAAGCTCGTCGTCCTCCCGGCCACGCAGGTGGTCGACCCAGACCGACGTATCGGGGAGGATCTTCAGGTGTGCCGGTCCTGCCGTCGGCTCTCCTCCGAGACATCGACGATCTCGATTGCCCCACGTAAGGCATCGATCCGGGCGTTGGCGTCGCTGGCGAGATAGTCCCGGATGGCCTCCTCGACCGCCTCGGTCTTCGACCTTCCGGGGTGGCGGGACAGAAGCATCCGCATCAGCTCGTCGTCGATGTCCAGGGTGGTTCTCATGCCATCAGTATGCCATATCCCGGCCCGGAAGCGGCTGCGCTGGTACGCTGGCCTGGTCGTGGACGTCGGCCGGGTCGTCGAGGGCGTGCTGAAGGGGGAGCGGCGCGCCGTGGCCCGGGCCATCTCCATGGTCGAGGACGGCGCCGACGGCCTCCCCGAGCTGATCGGGGGCATCTACCCGCGAACGGGCACCGCGCACACGGTCGGGCTGACGGGCTCTCCCGGCGTGGGGAAGTCGAGCCTGGCGGCGGAGCTCGTCACGGCGGCCCGCCAGCACGACCGGACCGTGGCGGTGCTGGCCGTCGACCCCACGTCCCCGTTCACCGGCGGCGCGCTCCTGGGAGACCGGCTCCGGATGCAGTCGCACGCCACCGACCCCGCGGTCTTCATCCGGTCGATGGCCACCCGGGGCCATCTCGGGGGGCTGGCCCTGGCCGCTCCCGAGGCGGTCCGGGTCCTCGACGCGAGCGGGGCCGACCTGGTGATCGTGGAGACCGTCGGGGTGGGGCAGGCCGAGGTCGAGGTGGCCACGGCCACGGACACCACGCTGGTGGTGGTGGCGCCCGGGTGGGGGGACGCCGTGCAGGCCTCCAAGGCCGGGATCCTGGAGATCGCCGACGTGTTCGTGGTGAACAAGGCCGATCGCCCCGGCGCCGACGAGGCCGTGCGAGACCTGGAGGTCATGCTGAAGATGGGCCCGGACCTCGACTGGACGCCCCCGATCGTCCGGACGTCCACCCAGAGCCACGAGGGCACCGGCGACCTGTGGGACGCCATCGACGCGCACCGTAAGCACCTCGAGTCGAGTGGGGAGCTCGACCGGAGGCGCCGGGCCAGGATCCTCCGCGAGGTGGAGGACATGGTCTCCGTGCGCCTGCGGGCCCGGGCCGCGGAGCTACTGGAGGCCGGGGCCCTGGAGAGCGTGGCCGAGGACCTGGTGGCCCGGCGGGTCGATCCCTACCGGGCCGCCGATATGCTGGTGGAGCGGATGGAGGCCCCATGAGCGGGAACCAGGAATGGCGTCAGCGCTACCGGGAGGCCGGGGAGCGCGACGCGGACTTCGAGACGATCTCCGGCGAGCCCGTGGAGCCGCTGTACACGCCGGAGGACGTCAAGGACCTGGACTACGAGCGGGACCTCGGCTACCCGGGGGAGTACCCGTTCACCCGCGGCGTGTACGAGACGATGTACCGGGGCCGGCTGTGGACGATGCGCCAGTTCGCCGGGTTCGGCACGGCC
>JBOGWD010000062.1:0-1278 GCA_050693275.1 Actinomycetota bacterium
GGGCGGGCCACGTCGTGCCGGTGTTCTTGAGTTACGCCCACGAGGACAAGCACCTCGCACGCGCGCTTGCCGAGCGCCTCGAGTAGCGAGGGTGTCAGGTGTGGATCGATGAGGGGGAGATTCCGCCGTCTGATTCACCGCCTGCCGCTCGGCCCTCGCGACGAGGCCTTCTTGGATGCGACCTTTCTCACCGTCGACTTCCTGGCGGCCGACTTCTTAGTCGTGGTTGTCTTCGCGGTCGACTTCCTGGCCGTCGACTTCCTGGCCGCCGACGCCTTGGCAGGTGACTTCTTGGGCTCGGTCCCCTCGGACCCGGTCTTTTTCCTGTCTCGGGCGGGCTCGATCCGTGCCCCACCCGCACCAGGGGCAAACAAGCTCTCGGTCCGTCGTTCCACCGGACCCGGTATTGGACCCGAAGATCGCCTTCGATCACCTCGATGATCTCCCCCTCCCGGGCCGGCCCGCCGACTCGCCGCGGATTGACGACGATGAGATCACCCTTCCTGGCCACGCGCCCTCCTTCCTGCCGCGGCGCTTGGGCGTCCTCGGGAACGGGTCCGGCGGACTACTAGAGCTCCAGACTCCGCTCCGTGAGGGACACACTGATTGGCCGCGGGCTCAGACGTGAGCCTGACCTCCGTTGCCACTTGCCGATGCTCTCCGATGGCTGGGCTTATCTCGCAGGAGGACGCGCCGTCGGGACGATCCGCACGGACATCAGTGCAACCATGAGTGCCTAGACTCGCAGCTCCAAGCTGTGGAACCTGTCGGATGAGCGTCCGACGCGAGGGGAGAGGACGTTCCCGAAGGGCTCGGAGCCTCTCGAGGAACTCGAGCGCTTCGCCCCCGCGCGCAGCACGGTCGATGTCCCCCTGGGCCCACAGCTTCTGCTGGTCTTCGTCGAGATCCGAAGCGCGACGAATCTGATCCAGCTTCGCGCGGCGGCGCTCGATCTCCACAGCCCTCATTCCAGTCCTCCTCGATGGCTCAACCGCCAGAAGGTTACGCCTCTTCCGCGAGACGTCTCGTCACTAAGGCTCCCGGTTTCCTAGGCTCGGCAGGCTCAATCCGGCAAGAGTCGCGAGTTCCCGCTGAACCTCTGCGGGAGCCGCCGGATGTCTTTGACGTTGTCCGTGAAGTCGGCGGGCACCGCTAGTCATCATGAGGCGGCCGGTCTATCCCTGAAGATTCGTGGATCACCCGCGGATGGTCCGCGGGAGGAGCCACACAGGGAGGAGACCGGCCATGGACAACGTTACGCACCTCGGTTTGGACGTG
>JBOGWD010000063.1:0-1696 GCA_050693275.1 Actinomycetota bacterium
GAGGCGATCCCAGTCGCACGAGTTCCCCAGGGCCTTCATCTGCTCGACGATCCGGTTCCCGTACCGCTCCTTCCACGCCCACACCCGCTCGATGAACGCCTCTCGACCCAGCTGCTGGGGATCGACCCCCTCTTCGTCCAGCTGGCGCCTCACCAGGACCTCCGTCCCGATGCCGGCGTGGTCGGTCCCCGGGAGCCACAGCGCCTCGAACCCCTGCATCCGCTTCCTGCGGACGACGGCGTCCTGGAGCGTGTGGTCCAGGGCGTGCCCCATGTGGAGGGCCCCAGTCACGTTGGGGGGCGGGAGGACGATGCAGAACGGCTTCCGATCCGGGTTCGGAGATGCCCGGAAGTAGCCGCGGTCGACCCACTCGGCGTACCGGCGCTTCTCCACCTCGGCCGGCTCGTACGCCGGCGCCATCCCGTTCCGCGCCTTGGCCATGTGAGGATCGAGTGTACCGACCCCCGGACCTCGTCCGGGCTCGTCACGTCCGTCGGAGGAACTCAGGCCGAAAGGAAGAACGGGAGGAGGACGACGGCCAGCCCGACCGCGAAACCCAGCAGAGCGGTAGCGGTGTCTCCAGACCGCGTGACCTCCGTCGTCGCCGCCACCGCCGCGAGGATCCCGGCCACGATGAGGAAGAGGCCGATGGAGAAGAGCCCGAGGTAGCCGAGGCTGAGCAGGATCCCCGCGGCGACACCCAGGGCCGCGGCCCTGACGCGGTCGCCGGCGACCACCGAGCCGACCCAGGCGGCCCCGGCCGCGCCCACGATCGTCGACGCCACCAGCGCCACGCGGCCGAGGTCGTTCCCCCCACCCTCTGAGGCGATCAACCCGAGGTAGCCGACAGCGACGGCGCCGGCGAGGATGGCGACCACCAGCCCGAGAGGATTCGTCCGCGGCCGCGGCCGGGAGCTCACGGCCCCAAGTCTAAGCCGTCTACCGAGGGGTGGACTCGTCGGGGCGGAACATCGCGCCGTGCCCGGGGACGATCACGTCGGCCGCCTCGAGGATCCGCGCGCGTGACGCGTGCAGCGCCTCCGAATCGAGGGCGTAGGGGTCCGCGGCCGGCCCCTCCGCGGCCCACCACAGATGGGTCAGAGCCGTGGTGCCTTCGGGCGTGTCCGCCAGCACCGTGAGGCACTCGGCGGTGTGGCCCCGGGTCCGGGTCAGCCGCACGGACGGCGACACCTCGAACCCCTCGCAATCCCGGTCGACCCATAGGTCGGCTCGGTAGGACGCCCAGTGGTCGTGGACGCGCGCGTTGGGGAACAGCCCCACGTTGATGGTGTGGTCGGGGTGATGGTGGGAGAGGATCACGTCCGTGACGTCGGCGGGCTCGACGTCCAGGCGTCGGAGCGGCTCCAGGATCACCCCCCGTGAGGGCACCATCCCCGGATCCCACACGATCCGGACGTCCCCCTCGCGGATGAAGGCGACGGTGGCGGCCGTGTGATCACCGGTGTACCCCTCGAACAGGACGTGGACCTCGGCGTCCCCGGCGCCGGGACCCGGCGTCACTCCGCTACGCGGTGCGCTCGCGGCGGGGCCGTGGGGCGGGGCGGGAGGCGGCCTCGCTCTTGGGGACCAGGGTCGGGTTCACGCCGTCCATGACGACGTCCCGATCGATGACGCACTTCCGGACGTCCTTCCGGGAGGGCAGGTCGTACATCACGCCGAGGAGGACCTCCTCCAT
>JBOGWD010000064.1:0-3949 GCA_050693275.1 Actinomycetota bacterium
ACTTAGCACTCGGAAAGGTCGAGTGCTAACGGCAAGGAGGGAGTCAGCCAATGGCCAAGGGAAAGTTCAGCCTCCAGCCCCTGGACGACCGGATCGTGGTCAAGCCGGGCGAGGAGGAGGAGACGACGGTCTCGGGCATCGTGATCCCCGACACCGCCAAGGAGAAGCCCCAGGAGGGTGAGGTCGTGGCCGTGGGGCCGGGCCGTTTCGAGGACGGCACCCGGGTGCCCATGGACGTGAAGGCCGGCGACCGGGTCCTGTACTCGAAGTACGGCGGGACCGAGGTCAAGGTCGGGGGCGAGGAGTACCTGGTGCTCTCGGCCAGGGACGTCCTGGCCATCGTCGGGAAGTAGCCCAGGACCACCTCGCCAGTAAGGAGTCGTCATGCCAGCGAAGATGCTGAAGTTCGACGAGGACGCCCGCGGGGCCCTCGAGCGCGGTGTGGACAAGCTCGCCGACGCCGTGGCCATCACACTCGGCCCCAAGGGCCGGAACGTCGTCCTGGACAAGAAGTGGGGAGCGCCCACCGTCACCAACGACGGGGTGACCATCGCCAAGGAGGTCGAGCTGGAGGACCCCTGGGAGGATCTCGGGGCACAGCTCACCAAGGAGGTGGCCACCAAGACCAACGACGTGGCCGGTGACGGCACCACCACGGCGACGGTCCTGGCCCGGGCCATGGTGAAGCAGGGCATGAAGAACGTGGCCGCCGGGGCCAACCCGATGGCCCTAAAGCGAGGGATCGAGAAGGCCGTGGAGGCCGCCGTCCAGGCGATCGAGAAGCTGTCCCGCGACGTGGAGGGCAAGGAGGAGATCGCCCTCGTGGCGGCGTTCTCGGCGGCGGACACGGTGATCGGCCTGGTCATCGCCGACGCCCTCGACAAGGTCGGCAAGGACGGCGTGGTGACAGTCGAGGAGGGCCAGACCTTCGGGATGGAGCTCGAGTTCGTCGAGGGGATGCAGTTCGACAAGGGCTACATCTCCCCGTACTTCGCCACCGACCAGGAACGCATGGAAGCGGTCCTGGAGGAGCCGAACATCCTTCTCAACCAGGGCAAGATCTCCAGCGTTCAGGACCTCCTGCCCGTGCTGGAGAAGGTGGCCCAGACGGGCAAGCCGTTGGTCGTGATCGCCGAGGACGTCGAGGGAGAGGCCCTGGCCACCCTGGTGGTCAACAAGATCCGGGGGACGTTCTCAGCCGTGGCGGTGAAGGCTCCGGGGTTCGGCGATCGCCGCAAGGCGATGCTGGAGGACATGGCCATCCTCACCGGCGGTCAGGTCGTCTCCGAGGAGATCGGGATCAAGCTGGAGAACGTGACCCTCGACATGCTGGGCAAGGCCCGGCGGGTGGTCGTGACCAAGGACGACACCACCATCGTGGAGGGCGCCGGAGGGAAGTCGGAGATCCAGGGCCGGATCAACCAGATCAAGGCCGAGATCGAGAACACGGACTCCGACTGGGACCGGGAGAAGCTCCAGGAGCGGCTGGCCAAGCTGTCCGGCGGCGTGGCCCTGATCCGGGTCGGCGCCGCCACCGAGGTCGAGCTCAAGGAGAAGAAGCACCGGATCGAGGACGCCCTGTCGGCCACCCGCGCCGCGGTGGAGGAGGGCATCGTCCCGGGGGGCGGGGTCACCCTGATCCGGGCCGAGGAGGCTCTCGAGGGCCTCAAGCTCGGGGGCGATGAGGCCACCGGAGCGGGCATCGTCCGCAGGGCGCTCTCCGAGCCCTCTCGGCTGATCGCCGGCAACGCCGGGCATGAAGGCGCCGTGGTGGTCGAGCGGATCCGTGCCGAGAAGGCAGCCGCCGGGTTCGACGCATTGAAGGGGGAGTGGGTGGACCTGATGAAGGCCGGGATCGTCGACCCGGCCAAGGTGACCCGCTCGGCGCTCCAGAACGCGGCGTCGATCGCCGCTCTGGTGCTGACCACGGAGAGCGCGGTCGTGGAGAAGCCGGAGGAAGAGGAGGACGAGGCCGCCGCCGGCGGCCACGGCCACATGCATTAACCACGAGAAGGGGCCGCGGCAGCGGCCCCTTCTCAACAAGCAGTGGCGCAGGTGACTACAAGCCCGGCGGGAGGCAGATCACCTGCGCGGTGAGGATGCGGTCGACATCGATGTCGACTCCGCCCCTCACCCGCCAGCCGGGCCCCATCCCGCCGCTGGGGGCGACCCAGTGGCTCCGGGAGATGAAGAGCTCATCGTCGTCCCCATCACTGTCCCAGAAAGCGCCGCCGCTCAGGGCGATCTGACCCGCCGGACAACGCACGGTGACCGCGCGGGTGATGTAGTTGCCGTTCTCTGCCGTCTGTCCGGCACCGAAGGCAGCCGTCGAGGCGGACACGACGTTGAGCACCCTGAACTCGCTCGACCCGACCGAGTTCGGGCCGAGGTCCTCCGACGCCAGGGAGTCGTTCTGGACCTGGAACGAGTTCACCGAGCTCTGGGCCAGATCCTGATCGGTCAGCGAGTTGGGCGCGACCTGCGCCGACCCGACGGCGTTGGGTGCGATCTTGCCGCTCGTCACCGCGGTGTCGGCGAGCTCTCCGTTCCCTACGGCGCCCGCCCCGATCTCCGAGGATCCCACCGCGTCGTCGGCGATCTCCGGTGAGCCCACCGCGCCCGTGGCGATGCCGGGATTCGGAAACGCTCCGGTGAGATCTCCGCCGGCCGCCTGTCCCTCGTTCAGGTAGACCCCGTCCAGGTGCTTCATCAGATGCTTGAGCTTCTTCGTCACGTGGGCCACGGACGGCTCGATGAACATCGCCCCGACCATGACCCCGACCAGGACGAGAACGGCACCGCGCCATCCTCGCGTCCAGCCCCTCCGTTCCCGCATGTCTCCCCCCCTCGTCGACGGCTCGCTTCCCTGCTGGAAAACCGCGCTGAGCGTTTCACCCCCCGACGTTGCTGTCAAGAGGAGGAATCAGGGCGTACGGTGCGATCAGTGACAGATCGGTCAGGGGGGCGGCGTCTCGGCGCCGGCCCGGGCGATGCCCCACAGGAACGCGCCGGCGAAGATCCACGACCCGACGCCGAGGGCCCACCAGGGCCACGCGGTGGCGCCGTCGGGAAGGCCGAACGCCGCGTGGAGCGTGGCCACGGCGGCGGCTCCCGCCTCCAGGACCACGAAGGCCCAGCACCACCACCACAGCTCCTCCACCCGGTGACCGATCAGCACCATCAGGAGGGCCAGTGAGAACGAGGCCACCCCGGCGAGGCGGTGGATGGCGTAGCCGGCCTCGGCCGGCTGTCCCAGGACCGACTCGAACAGGGGAGCGGGGACGACCACCAGGGCGAGGCCGACGACCGCCGAGACCAGGGCATCGAGGTAGAGGAATCGTCGGAGGAGGGTCACGCGCCGTGTCTAGCACAGCAGCACGGTTTGGGGGAGACGGGCCCGCTCCGCTAGAATGAGCAAGCCGGAGCGCGGCCCTGGCGGCCTGCGCTCCGTTCTGTGAGACCGCTCCTGGAAGGATCGCATGACCGACGGACCCCGGGTGGCCGTGATCGGGCTCGACTGCGCCACGCCTGCCTTGCTGTTCGAGAAATACGCGGGCGTGATGCCCAACGTCTGCTCGCTGATGGAGGGGAGCCTCCACGGCGAGCTCGACAGCATCACCCCACCGATCACGGTCCCCGCGTGGGCCTGCGCCATGACCGGGAAGACCCCCGGGCAGCTCGGCATCTACGGCTTCCGCAACCGCAAGGACACGACCTACGAGGGGTACTCCATCGCCACCTCGCTGGCCGTCAGGGAGCCGGCGGTGTGGGACCTGCTGGGGGAGGCAGGGAAGCGGTCGCTCTTGATCGGGGTTCCCCCCGCCTACCCGGTGAAGCCGGTGGAGGGCTGGCGGGTGTCCTGCTTCCTCACGCCACCGTCGGCGGACACGTACACCTGGCCTCAGGACCTCAAGGCGGAGGTCGAGGAGGAGGTGGGGGAGTACATCTT
>JBOGWD010000065.1:0-1327 GCA_050693275.1 Actinomycetota bacterium
ACGTGCCCATGTGGGCCACGCCGGTGGTGATCTCCGCCATGAGGTCGGCCCGCCCCCCGAACGCCCCCAGGGCCGCCCCGCCGCCCACGGCCTTGGCGAAGCACGACAGGTCGGGGTGGACGCCGAAACGCTCGGCGGCCCCGCCAGGCGAGACCGTGGCGCCCGACTTCACCTCGTCGTAGATCAGCACCACGCCGTGCTTCGCACACAGCTCCTTGACCCGATCGAGGTAGCCGGGCCGGGGGAGCACGATCCCCACGTTCATCATGATCGGCTCCATGATCAGGCAGGCGATGTCCCGCCCGCGCTCGTCGAGGAGGCGGGACAGGGCGTCGGCGTCGTTGAACGGCACGACCATCGTCTGCCTGACGGCGTCGGAGGGAATGCCCTTGGAGAGCGGAGCCGAGGCCGGGGCCTCCCGCCCGCCCATGGCGTCGGAGTTCGGCACCACCGAGAACATCACCGCGTCGTGGTGGCCGTGGTACGACCCCTCCATCTTCAGCACCACGTCGCGGCCGGTGGCCCCCCGGGCCAGCCGTATCGCCTCCATGGTGGCCTCGGTGCCGGAGTTGGTGAACCGGACCTGGTCGAGCCGGAATCGCCGGCACAGCTCCTCGGCCAGGGCAACCGTGGTCTCGGTGGTGGCGGCGAAGTGGGTTCCGGTCCGGGCGGCCCGCTCGATGGCCTCGACCACCTTCGGATGGGCGTGCCCCACGGCCATCGTCCCGAACCCGCCGTGGAAGTCGACGTACTCGTTGCCGTCGACGTCCCACACGTTGCTGCCCTTCCCCTCCCGCACGTAGATCGGGTACGGGTCGTTGGCCTGGAACGAGGAGGCCACGCCGAACGGCATGACCTTCGAGGCCCGCTGGTACATCCGGCCGGACGCGCGCGTCCGGTCCAGCAGGGTCTTGGCTTCCCGTTCGGCGATCTCCGTGGCCCGGGCGGTGATGGTGTCGTCTGCCATATCCCTCCTATCCGGCTGACTCCGGTGGCAGCCGAGGCGTGAGCTCCTCCGGTCTCGCCACCCGGTAGCTCCGCCGCTGGACGGCCACGCTGGCCAGCGCCAGGGCCGCACCGACCACGAAGATCAGCGTGCCCATCACGTTGACCTCCGGAGGCACGCCGAACCGCGAGGCCCCGGCCACCCAGAGGGGGAACGTCGAGGTCGCTCCGGCGTTGAACAGGGTGATGACGTAGTCGTCGATCGAGAGGGCGAAGGCGAGGACGGCCGCGGCCAGGATCCCCGGGAAGATCAGCGGCAGGGTCACGGTCCGGAACGCCGTCCAGGGCGCGGCCCCGAGGTCCTTGGCGGCCTCCTCCCACT